>DATEME010000353.1:0-1561 GCA_035275865.1 Candidatus Acidiferrales bacterium
CACCGCCGCCTACGCCGACGCCGTGATTCCTCCCTATTACGATTCGCTCATAGCCAAGCTCATTGCCTACGGACGCGACCGCGCCGAAGCCATCATCCGCATGCAGGTCGCCCTCGACGGCTTCGTCGTCGAAGGCGTGAAGACCACGATCCCTCTGCAAAAGCGCATCCTCGCGCATCCCGATTTCGTCGCCGGCAAACTCGATACCCACTTCCTGGAACGCGTCGGCCTAGCCGAAGCCAAGCACGCCTGACGAGGAGTACAACTTGAAGGCTCGTCTCAGGAGCAAATCCAGCAGCAGTATCGCGACACGTGTCGCACTCTTCGCTGCCCATCCGCGATATGGGTAGCCAGCGCCGTAGGCGCGGCACAGCTTAGCCCAGCGCGTGAGCGCTGGGTGCGTGAGACAATTGAAAGCGAGCACCGTAGGTGCGGCACAGTCCCAATGCGACTCGGATCACACGAACTGGGTAGAGATAGGTGTCGCTGCGATAAATTCATGCGTGAAATCGTACTGGATGGTTCGCGATGGATTTCCTCGAAGGACGTCTACGATTCTTTTCTGACCGCCGTGGGAGCCCCGAATTGGCATGGGCATAACTTCAATGCTTTGCGGGACAGCATTGGCGTAGGCGGAATTAACAGCATTGAAGTTCCATACAAAGTTCGAATAAAGAATTTCAGCCTTATTGGCGCAGGCGCAAAGCGGATGGCGGACGGGTTTGCGCAATTGATTGGCGAACTCCGCGATAGCGGGTGCCCTGTCGATATCCAAATCGACGACTGATCACCTCTTCGCCGTCTCTCCGTCTGCATTTCCTCTGCGGCTCAGCGCCTATGCGGTAAGGTTTTCTCCTCAACCTCCTTTGCCTCCTAAACCTCCTCTGCCTCCTAGCCTCACTCGTACCGTATCGCCTTCACCGGATCCAGCCCCGCCGCCCGCCGCGCCGGCAAATAGCACGCAAATAATCCGACGCCGATGAGCAGCATGCTTACAGTCGCAAAGAGCACTGGGTCAGACGCCGAGACGCGCAAGGGTAGGGAAGCCATCACCCGTGCAGCCGGATAAGCCGCAGCCAAGCCAATTACGAATCCGATGAGCAGTTGCTTCATCCCGCGTCCCAACACAAGCCGCAAAATATTGCGCGAACTCGCTCCCAAGGCCATGCGCACGCCAATTTCCCGCGTCCGATTCGCCGTAGCCTGCGCCATCACGGCATAAATCCCAACCGACGCAATCAGCAGTCCCGTCAGCGCGAACAGCGAAAATAAACCGCCGAATACGCGCAGATACCACTGATTGCGATAGATCACGTCGGCAAGCGTGTGTGTTTCGGAAAGCGGCAGGTCTTGATCGATTCCTTGCACTGCCGCGCGCGCAGCCAAAGCGAGCGACGCCGGATTGCCAGACGCGCGCAAAATTATATTCATCCCGCCAAAGCCCTCTTGCCTGTACGGAACAAAAAACAGCGGATCCTGCACATTTCTGTTCGGCTGCTGCAGCATATCCGCAGAGACGCCAATAATCGTCAGCCACGGCGTATATTTGCTGTTTTCATAA
>DATEME010000354.1:0-2330 GCA_035275865.1 Candidatus Acidiferrales bacterium
GGCGTATGCTGGTTTGAAGCGCCTCAAAAACAGCGTTAACTGCTTCTTCCCCCGCGACTTGAACCTGTTCGGCAGCCGCATGCGCATGCGATTCGCCGATTTCCGCTGCGGCGGCGGGATCCTCGGCTGCGATGCCATCGCATTTGGCGAAGTCGCCTCCCGCAACTGCCAGCACTTCGTCCGACCCCTGTTCGGCAATGGCATTCGCTTCGGTGTAGGTCATTGCGGGAGGGCATTTCGCGAGCGGAGCCGGAGCCATCGAGCCGCCGGGAAACGGATGCGGCATCAGCTTGGCGATTGTCGCGTGCAATTTGTCGCGGTCGCTGGTGAAAGCAGCCTCACCCTGCCCCGAGGCGGTGACGATCGCCACGCGATCCTGCGGTTGCAGGGAAGAAAGATATTTTTCTGCGGCTGTCCGGATTTGCGCCATGTCAGCGAAATAGAGGTGAACATCATCGAAAAACAGCGCGATGAACCGGCTGGCGGTCGCGGGCGCCCCTTTTGAAGGAACGCTTTCGGCGCCGATGTTTGCCGAAGCCGATGCAGCGGACCGCGAGCCGGCGACCGAGGGCGAAGCAGGAGTCGCCGCGGAGACCATCGCCGTGAAATTGGCGATTTCTTGCAGTTTGCCGTCTTGATAGAGCTTGAAATTGTCTGTCTTCAGGTTTGCGATCGCGCGTCCTCTGTTGTCCCTCACGACGACACGGACCGGAACAACGATTGTTTCGGCACGGATAGCAGCTTGGGACCTCTGTCCCGTCGAAGGCGGTATATCTGCTGCCGCCGAAGCGGAGAGAGGCGGCACGGATTTTGTCGCAACGGGCGTCAATTGCGCGGCGTCTTGAGACATCTTCTCCGCATCCCGATTGCACTGCAGCTGCAAATATCCGGCAGTTGCTCCGCACTTGGTAAATGCCTCGGCCGACTCGCCGTCGCAGTTCAGTTCATGCAGATCGATCCCCAACATGTAGTAATCGAACGCATCGGCGGTGGCAGGCATCGCGAGCTGCAGTTCTCTTGCTGAGTCGGCAAAGTCTCCGCGGCGGAAATATGTCGCGCCAAGTCCGCTGTGAGCGGTGGCCGTTATACCGATTTTTGCATTTTCAAACTGCTGCGTGGTCAAGTTCGAGGGCTTTTGCATGGCCGCGACCAAGTCCAGAGCGTGCTTTTCGTATCGTTCGGCCTGATCCAGCCGCGCGGCGGCGTTTGGGTCGTCCGAATCGTAATGGCGCGGGATAACCCATCCTACGAGCGCGAGGACGGGTGCGTTATCACGGTCCTTCGCGAGCACCGTGTCCGCAGTCGCGTAGAATTTCGGCCAATCCTCCTTGCCTTCGTACAAGGTCGCGAGGGTGCTATCGACGCTCTCTTCGTATTCGCTCTGCGGATAGGTTTCGTCGAATTTTTCGCCTAGCTGAATCTGTGCGTCACCAGTCGGAGCATTGTTGAAGGCATCGTACGCTTTCTTCTCGGCAGATTCGACCGCGGCGTGAGAGGCTTGCTCGTAAGCTTGTTGACATTGTTGCTGCATATCGCCGGTTGCGACGCTGCACTGAGCGAAATCGTCCGCTGCGTCGCTCAACCGATTCAGGTTTTCTAAATCGATGCCCAGCACATACAAATCCGTCGGGTCGGGCTCGGAACCCTCCTGCTTAACGGCAACCTGAAGCTCGGCAGCGGAGTCGGCGAAGTCTTTGCGGCGGAAATAAGCCGTGCCGAGGCCGCTATGCGCGCGCCACGCCAGACTTGCCTGCGAATTCTCGAACTCAGGTTGCGTCACTTGGCGCGCCTTCTTCATTGCCGCGATGAGGCTGAGCGCTCGCTTCTCGTACGTTTCCGCGCGGTCGAGTCTTGCTGCAGCCGCCGGATCGTGCAAGTCGTAACTTCGCGCGATAACCCATCCTGCCAACTCCAATACCGGCACGTTCTTGGGATTCGTCGCTAGCACGCGATCGGCTGCGGCGTAGAATTTCGCGGTATCGGATTTGTTGAAATACATAAAAGCCAACTGCGTGTCGACCGATTCCTGGTAGCGGCCGTGGGGGTACTTCTGGTCGAATTGCTCACCGAGCGCGATCTTCATATCGACGACAGCTTCCTTGTTGAAAGCATCGAAGGCGGCTTGTTCAGCGGGATCAATGCGCGTTGGCAGAGAGGCTTCGCAGCCGGGACCTCTGCCTCTAGGGCCCATGCATCCAGGGGACATGTTCATTTGTGCTGAGAGCGACCAGAATGGCAAAACGGTGGCGGCCAGGAAGCACAGTGGTAAGATTCCGAGCGCAGGACGCGAAATGCGAATCTTCATTGGACCGCCCGAATTGTTCACAAGC
>DATEME010000355.1:0-7755 GCA_035275865.1 Candidatus Acidiferrales bacterium
CAAGTGTCGGATAAACGACAAATCATTTCATTCTTGCAGTGCGCCAATTTGGACGCCATCCGCGTGCCGTGATTTGTTGACCATCTCAAGCGTGCCTTCCTACAATCTTCGGAATCACCACAAGGAGAGCCCCATGCCTGAAACTGTCGAGCAGTATCGCAACCGCATGCTGTCCAATATCGAGGGCAAGAATCCACTGAAAGTTCAAGCGGCGACGCCGCAAAAGCTTGCGCGCTTGCTAAAAGGAGTGCCCAAGGCAAAGCTGCGCAAACGACCGGAGCCGGGAAAGTGGTCGATTCACGAGATCGTGACGCACATGGCCGACACCGAAGTTGTGTACGGCTTTCGCGTGCGGCTGACACTCGGGCAGCCCGGCGCGCCCCTCGCTAGCTTCGATCAGGATCAATGGGTGACGGCTCTGCATTACGACAGGCGCGACACGGCCACAGCACTCGAGCAGTTTGCGGCATTGCGGAAGGCCACCCTCAACATGCTGAAGACCATCGCGCCGGAACAATGGAAGCATTTTGGTTTGCACGCGGAGCGCGGCGAAGAGAGCGTCGAGAGAAGCGTCGCAATGATCGCCGGGCATGACATTAATCATCTGGCGCAGATCGAGCGGATCCTGAAATCCACAAAAACCCGGTAGATCGTCCGAACGGACAATAGGACTTTCGTCCGGTAACCGATTCTGTAACGCGCGCGGCGAAGTTCGGCGGCGACTGGCGCACGGACCGTACAATTGGATATGCGTCGGGACGGCCGTTTTGGCCCGAAAGCTCCGGACCTTCTTCAATGAGCCGCAAATCCATCGATACGGACGGCGCACGTGCGTCCGCAAAACCGCCGGCCAAGCCTACGGCGCAGCCTTCTCTAAAGCCTGAGGAGATGGAGTTGCTCCGCAAACGCGACGAGCAGAAGGCGCTCGAAAACGAACTCACCGAACGCGAATTGCGCTCTACGAATCTCCGCGCCGAGCTTGGCGCATTTGAACGGCAGTATCTGCATCTGGTGGGGCTGCGGTATGCCGAACTCGATGAATACAAAGCCCAGCTTGCGGAAAAGCTCGCCGCCGAACAACCGCAGAACGAGCGAGCACAGCAGGCTGCACTCGAGGCCCGCGCCCGAGCGAACGAAACGAAGGCCGGCGCCGGCGAAAAGAGCGAGCAGGAGCCGCGCGCGTTCAAAGCCTCGCCGGAAATGAAGCGCATTTATCGCGACGTGGCAAAGCGCATTCATCCCGATCTCACTTCAGACCGCGAGGACCGCGCCACACGCCAGCAACTCATGGGTCGCGCGAACGAAGCCTACGAACGCGGCGACGAGACGGCACTCATGAAAATTCTCAACGAATACGAATCGAGCCCGGAAGCGTTTCACGGCGAAGGTCCGGCCGCAGAGCTGGTTCGAGTGATTCGCCGCATCAGTCAGGTCCGCGGACGCCTTGCGGAAATCGAAGCGGAGTCACAGGCGCTGCTTCGCTCGGATTTGTACCAACTGCGGATGCGCGTGGAAGAAGCCGCACAGGATGGACGGGACGTGTTGAAAGAAATGGTAGCGAAAACGGAAGAGCAGATTGCCGAGGCCAAGCGCCGTCTGGCCGGAAAGTAAACGATAACTGAAATGGCCCGAACGCCAATCGCGCAGGAGGCGAATCCGAAGCGGCCGCCTGCAGTCGAACTTGCGCGGACAGGCTCGCGTGGCCTCGCGGTGCGCTCCGCCGCGCTGATCCGCCGCGGATTGCGCGACCTCGCGCGCGATTCGAATTGGCTGATCCGAAAGGTGTTTCAAGGGCCGGTTACCCAAGCCGCAGTGTCGCCGGACGGGCAAGTCTGCACGCTCTCGCCGCAGGTCCGGCACGGCGCGCACAGCCTCACGCTCTTCGATGTCGAGCGGTGCGTTCCGACGCTTACGTTGAGCCTTACGGCTGAAGCGGACGAACTCGACGACGCGGATGCGCCCGCACGCTTCGCGTGGTCTCCCGACGGACAGCACCTCCTGCGCGCTCGCGGTTCGCGGGCGAGCGAACTTCAACTCTTCGATCTGCGCGCGAAAATGCTGGCCGGCGCTTTTGGAAGCTTTGCGCACACGCCGTCGTGCATCGCATGGTCGCCCAGCGGGACGTTCGTCGCGAGCGCTTGTCGAGGATGGAGCGCGTCGCTCGATTTGTGGCAGATGCAGCTGCGGCGATCGCCCGGCAGCGCCGTTGCCACTCGCGTGCAGCAGCTTGGTGTGCCGGACTGGCTGGAACCGCGATCGACCGACGGCGAATCGAGCGAGGCGGGAAGATTTTCCGGCTATGGACGGATGATGTTCAGCCCAAACGAACGGCACATCGCGGCAACCGTTGAGATAGGCGGCGAATGGGCAGACGACCTCATTGTGTTTCTGGATGCCGCGACGTTGCAGAAGAAATCGGCCTTCGAAGCGCAGGGGCGCATTACGGATCTATCATGGTCGAATGACGGGCAGCGGCTCGTCTATTGCTCGGCCGGACAAGCGTACGGCATCGATCCGCTTTCGGCAGAATCTTCCGTGCTGCCTTTTGGCGGCGAGCAGTGCGCGTGGCATCCGCATCTGCCGATTTGCTTGTTTTATAGTTCCCTGCTGCGAAGCTCCGCGAAGGGCCGGTTGTTTTTAGTGGATATGAACCGGATTAACGTCTTCGACGAATATCCGGCGGAAGGCGTGCTGAATTTGCGGTGGAGCGTGGATGGATCGAAGGCGTATGCGATTACGAACGACGGTCTAGCCTACATCTACGAGCCCGAATTGCTTTAAGCAAAACCACATTCACGCAGAGACGCTCACACGCTGAAGGTTCAAGCGAGTGGCAGATTCGCTTCGGCGTTGAGCAGGATCGTCTCGCGTTCGCCGGCCACGAAGCGCGCATAACCCGCGGCCGCGATCATCGCGGCGTTGTCCGTGGAAAGCGCGCGGCTCGGGAAATAGCTCTGCAATCCGCGGCGCTCGCCCTCCGCTTCAAACGCCTTGCGCAAGGCGCTGTTCGCCGCGACTCCTCCCGAAACAAAAACCGTACGTACCGCATATTGCTCCGCTGCATCCAGCGT
The DNA here is from genome assembly GCA_035275865.1 of Candidatus Acidiferrales bacterium. Taxonomy (GTDB): domain Bacteria; phylum Acidobacteriota; class Terriglobia; order Acidiferrales; family UBA7541; genus Palsa-295. The sequence goes on from DATEME010000355.1 coordinate 3,072, forward strand.
ACGCGAAACCAAATCCTCGACGACCGAATGCTGAAAGCTCGCGACCAAATCGAGCGTTTCTTTGCCGCATAACGGGAGCAATGCCGCTGCGGTCCGTTCGCCGCGCGCAAGCGCCGCCTGACGCGATTCGATTTCCGGCTGAAGTTGCGGATTGCGCCGCAGATGATAAAGCACGGCCGTCTTGATTCCGCTGAAGCTGAAATCAAATTGATTGCCCTTCATCTTCGGGCCGCCGAACCGGATTTTCTCTGCGTCGCCGTGCGCGGCAAGTTGATCGATTACCGGACCGCCGGGATAGCCGAGCGCGAGCATTTTCGCGACTTTGTCGTAAGCTTCGCCGGCGGCATCGTCGCGCGTGCCGCCGATGCGCGCGTAGTTAAAACGAGAAGCACCGTTGCCGGCTGAGCTCTCGGTCTTTACGTGATACAGAATCGTGTGTCCGCCCGAGACGATGAGGCAGACAGCGGGCATTCCCGGCGCTTTGCCCGCTATGTGAGCCTCCAGCAGAACGGCATGCACATGGCCCTCGAGATGATTCACGGCGATCAGGGGCTTGCCGAGCGCGTACGAGAGAACTTTGCCATACGTGACGCCGACAAGCAGCGCGCCGATCAACCCTGGGCCACGCGTGACGGCGATAGCGCTCACATCCGCCAGAGTGATGCCTGCCTGCTCGATTGCTTCGCGCACCACGGGCACAATCTTCCGCAGATGTTCGCGCGAAGCCAATTCCGGAACGACGCCGCCGTATTTGCGATGAATCGCCACCTGTGACGCGACTACGCTGGACAAAATGCGCCGCCCCCCGGCCACAACGGCCGCAGCCGTCTCGTCGCAGGAAGATTCGATTCCGAGTATCAGTTCATCGCCCATTGGAATTTGCATAAGCCCAGGGCCGCATGTTTTCTTTGAAGACATACGGTAACAACCGGACGAGCCGTGCAAAAACGCTATGTTAGCATAGGCAAGTTGGCCTGCTGATTGCCCGCGGCAAAGTGGGCGCGCCTGAAACGAAGTGCGACCGAGAAAACCTCTCATTCACGGATAAACTCATGACCGAAAAGCCCAAGCGCCTCAGAAAAGCCGTGCTCCCCGTCGCCGGTCTCGGCACGCGGTTTTTGCCCGCAACGAAAGCGATGCCGAAGGAGATGCTGCCCGTCGTCGATAAGCCGGTGATTCAGTATGCCGTGGAGGAATGCCTGGCCGCCGGCATCGAAGACGTTATCTTCGTCACGGGCCGCGGCAAGAGTGCGATCGAAGATCATTTCGACCGCTCGCCGGAGCTGGAAGCGCTGCTCGAATCGCGCGGCAAAAAGGCTCAGGCGCAGCTGGTTCGCGAAATCGGCGGTGGGCTGAACTTCAGTTATACGCGGCAGAGCGAAGCGCTGGGGCTGGGCCATGCGGTGCTTTGCGCGGCGGAAATCGTGGGCGACGAACCCTGCGCCGTGCTGCTGCCGGACATGATCATGCACAGCAAGATTCCTTCGACGAAATCGCTGAAAGAAATTTACGAGGCGACCGGCCTTGGGACGATTCTTGTCGAGGAAGTGCCGCACGAAAAGGTTTCATCCTATGGCGTCATCGCTGCCGAGCCGGGGAATTTCGCGCAATGGGGCAAACAAGTGCTGCGCATCAAGGACCTGGTCGAAAAGCCTTCGCCCGAGAAAGCGCCTTCGAACCTGATCATTTCCGGCCGCTATGTTCTGCCTCCCGAGATTTTTGCCTATTTGCGCAAGGTCAAACCCGGCGCCGTCGGCGAAATTCAGCTGACGGACGGCCTTCGCGCGCTGACGAAAGAAAAAGGCATGCTCGCGTTTATTTATGACGGAAAGACTTACGATGCGGGCGACAAACTGGGCTTTCTGATCGCGAACGTGGAATTGGGCCTGCAGAATCCAAAATTCGGCGCCGACTTCCGCAATTACCTGAAAAACTTAAAAGCCTGAAGCGCTACTTCTTGCGCTTCTTGGATCCTTCGTTTCCGCTGGAGGAGTTTTTCGCCTCGCTGGACTTTGTTTCGGAGCCCTTCGAATCGTCGGCTTTCTTCGCGCCGTCAGCCGACGAACCCTCTGACGCCTCGCCACCGCCCTTTGCCGCGCTCTTGCCTGCGTAATCCGTCACGTACCAGCCGGTTCCCTTGAATTGAATCGCAGGCGCGGCAAGCAAACGCTCGGATGTGGCGCCACACTTCGGGCACTTCTTCGTCGTCGAAGAGTTTACGCTCTCGATTTTCTCGAAACGGTGCCCGCACTTCCGACACTTATATTCATAAAGCGGCAAAGGAAAATGCCTCCTTCACAATAAGAAAGGAAAAACTGCGACAAGAAAATTTTAGCATGCCCGTCGATATCCTGAACAACCGCCGCGCGTTCAGCTGCCGCCGACGCGGGCGCGGGCTTTCTCGCCGTGTTTGCCGGATTCCACGATGGCGCGGAACACTTTTCCGCGGCCGATCACGATATCCCCGGACCTGGCTTCCACATCGAAAATCAGAAACCTGCCCTGATAGGCGGACAAGCGCGCGTGAGCATGAACGGTTGCCCCGTCCGGCACGGCTTTCAGGTGATCGACTTCGATTCGCGTGCCGACGCTGATGGCGCCCGGCGGTAATTCATCGAGGACGGCTCGCGTGGACGCGTGTTCCATCAACTGGATCATGCGCGGCGTGGAGAGCACAGCCGGGAGGCGCGGATCGATCGACTGAATCGTCCAATCGTGCGGAACCACGGCTTCCACCGTATATTCAAGCCCGATGCGCGGACGCGGCGAATCGTCCTGTGCCGGCTTTGCGGCTGCGGATCGGACGGGCGACCGGGTTGCCCTTTTCTTTGAGGCTGATTTTTTCGAGGACTTCGCGGCGCGCCTCATTTTCACGATTCGCGATTAGGCGTCGCGCCTGACGTGGCCATGCGGCGAGGATCGAGAAAGCTGCGCGTAAATTCCGCCACGGTGATCCCGAGCTGGTTCCAGAGGCGGCGTTTCAGCGTTCGGTAATCCTGCGAGCCGCTGAAGACGTCGCGAATCAGCGCCCGGAATGCCGGCGAGTAATTCACAAATTGGACGAGGCGCGTGGTGATCGCGCCGCCGAGAAAATTTCCGCGGAAAAGCTTCCGCGCGAGATGCGCCGCGAATTCTAGATCAGCGGAGAACGCTGCGCGCAGCCGCTCCGGATACGTGTGCAGCCGGCCCTCGGCCAGCGCTTGCGCGAGCAGATCGCCGGATCGCAGCGCGTAATACAAACCTTCGCCCGTCACCGGATCGACGCACGCAGCCGCATCGCCGGCCATGGCCCAATTTTCGCCGCAAATACGCCTACCGCGAATCGTTTGCGCTTCGGGCGAGGGCAGCACGTGGCTGTAAAAGCGCGCGCCGTCCATCGGGATTTTTTCCTCGCGTACGAAGTCATCGAGATGGCTGCGAAGCGTCTGGCTGGAAGCCTGGCCCATTTTCGCGCAGATTCCGACAGACAGGTGGTCGGCACGCGGGAACGACCAGATATAGCCTTCGAACTTCTTCAGAAATTTCACTTTGATGCGGTGGTCATCGACGGGAATGAAGTAGCCTTGCGTCACTTCGAGGTCGCGAGGCTGAAGGGGCGTCGTCTCGGGAAAAAGTTGATTGCGCGCACCCGCTGCAAGCACGGCGAAATCCGCTTCGCGTTGTTCGCCTGAAACCGTAAAGCGCACGCCGGGGCCCCTGGTATCCACGTTCGTGACGCGCGCGGCGACGGCCGCGCAGCCGGCGGCGACGGCCCGATCGAGAAGCAGTCCATTCAGAACTTTGCGCGAATAGATGACGATCGGGTGGCTCATCTGAAAGAGCGCGCGATGCCCGCGGCTGGAAATGAGCTCCGCCGTGCGAATAATTTTCTTGGGATGCGGCGCGTCCAGCAGGAAGGGATACGCCTGGATCGCTTTGTGGGTGAGCCCGCCGCCGCAGGGTTTTTCCCATGCGAGACGCTCGTCGTAGATGGTTACACGGAAGCCTGCCGCGGCAAGACGCTCTCCGCAGAGAGCCCCGGCAGGACCGCCTCCAACGATTGCGATACGTTCCACAGGCCGCGTCAAGTGATTGGGAAAACCGCTGCAACAAACCAGGCCGTGAGTATAGCACCAAAGAGGGCGGCCGCCGTGGCTGAGCCTGTTCGCAGGCGTAACGCATCGGAGACAAGCCCCTGAGCCGCGGAAAAGATGCCAAATTGCATCACGAGAATGGGCAAGAGGATTTGTCCGCTGGCAAGAACGAAGAATGCGATCACGCACGCGAGCCAAATTTCGAAACGCAGCGCGAGAAAAACGGCGAATCGCACGAGCCTGCGCTTACCCGAGCCGACAGGGCCAAGAATGGCCTGCTCGACAAAGAGAAAAACACAGGCAAAGGGCAGCAGTTCTGCGAAACGCAGCCAGCGTGGCGCGTCGAGCCACAGATCGCTGATTTCCCAGTTGAACCACGCTCCAAACGCGAGCAGAGAGACGAAAGCCAGCGCGCCAGCGACCACTAGAGGTCGAGGGCGGGCGGAGAATGCGTTGCGTATGGCGGCGCGATTGAAAAGCACCAACACGACGGCCATGACGAGCGCTTCGGAAGCGAGATAGTCGCCGGCGTAAAGATGAATAAATGCCAGCAGATTCACTTTGACCAGCAACAGCACGCCAAACATCGCGCCAATCATGCCTTCGCCTAG
>DATEME010000356.1:0-2427 GCA_035275865.1 Candidatus Acidiferrales bacterium
GACATTTATGTCAGAGAAGGTGGCGTTGCCGATCCACTTCTTCTGGCCGTTGAGGATCCAGGTTTCGCCTTCGCGGCGACAGGTTGTCAGCATTCCACCAGACGTCGCCGAGCCCACAAGCGGCTCGGTTAATCCGAAGCAGCCGATCTTCTCCCAGCGCATCATCGGTGGCAGCCAGCGCCGCTTCTGCGCCTCGTCGCCGCACAGGTAGATCGAGCCCGCCGAGAGGCCAGTGTGAACCCCCCAGAAGGTAGCGACGGAGGAGTCGATGCGCGCCATCTCCATAGCGATGAAGCCGTTGAGCAGCCAGCTACCGCCGGCGGAGCCGTAGCCCTGGTACCCGACCCCTGCGATATTGACGTCGAGCGCGCGCAGCTTGGGGATGATCTCGTGCGGGAACTGGTCCCTGGCCCAATAGTCCTCGATGATCGGTGCGACTTCGGTCTCCATGAAATCGCGTACGCGCTTGACAACCGCCCGCTCCTTCGGATCGAGCAGGTCGGCAATCTTGTAGAAATCGCCGTTGACGGGCGGCGGAGAATATTCCTTCTCGCGCACACGAGCAGCCGGCACGGTCGCCATGTGATCCTCCATTGACTAGACGTTAGTTATAGCCCGCCTGCCGGGGCTCCCCGCGCGAGCGGGGTGGGGGCGGCGCTCGCGATCGTTGCCACGTTCCGCGCGGTGGCATTAGCGCACGCTCATATCATGTGACAGTTTCAGGCACAGGCCGTTACTTCTTCTTGGGCATTTCGCTGCCGGCGAGACTCACGCTGTTGCGGAGCTCGCTCAGGCTTTCGCGCAACCTCTCCCTTACAATGGCCGTCGCATCACTGGTTGTTTTCATCGCCAGTTCCGCGATGTCGCGGGTATTCTGGAGAGTGATGTCGAAGGCCTTCTTCGCAAACTCGGTTTGCTTCACGAGCATTTCCTGTGGGTTCCCTGTCGGCTTGAAATCGCGCACCATCGCCGACGTCTCGCGAAACGCCGTCTCGATGATCTCGTGTTGCTTGTCGGCGAGCGATCTTGCCCCCTCAGTTGCGACTTGGGCGGAGCGCCCGAGCGCGTCGATGTTCCTGCGATGCACTTCGATCAGCTTGTCCACATCGACCTTAGGCACGCCGAGGCCAGTTCCGAACTCCTCGATCATATCGAGGAACGACTGCGTTGCCATGCTCTCCTCCTTGTGAAGTGTACCTGATGTGCGTCCCTTCTCTGCGGCGATCGGCTGCAACCCTGCACCACACTTTCGTCGGCTCGTGATCTCTCGAGACGACGACCGGCGAGAGGATATCTTTACGCCGAGCCCAGCGGTGCCCGGCTCCTTCCGCAGCCACTCTTCTCAGGCTCCCTTCCCGGACGTGATGAACGCCGGCGATCAGCGGTGGCTTGTCCAAACCCTTGTGACGACGCCCCCTCCTGCTCGAGTTCCATCAATGTGACGCGCAGCCGGACGCGCGCACCCGCCTTCACCCACGCTAGGAAGCGGACCCTTGTCCAGCCCATAGTTGACTGCAGCAGCAGCATCCGTCGAAACGGTGCCCATTTTCATCTGCAGCGGAGCGACAAACGAGAGCTCAGGTAGCGTGCGCAATCGGTGCTCAATATGGGCTCTTGGGCCTCCGGTGCGATTCGGCCAATATCAACGCCGCAGCGCGACCACACTCACAAGTATTGTATAGCACACATGATTCCGAAAAGCATGAGACTTCAGGCAAGATCATGCGAACGCCAAGAGATCGTGCTCGCTCGCTGATTCCAGGGCAATGCAGCAGCGCCGCCGATCGGACGCCACAGCGAATGTCTGCAGAGAATAACGGGGCACACACTTCAGAAAGGGGTCAGTGTTCGGCGCCACTTTATACCCCGAGCAATCGTCGCTGCGCCTGCCGTTTGCCTCATTGGTCGCAGAGGAATGCTTCGATCGCCATTGCTGTTTCGATCGGCCGCGTCACCATGAACAGGTGTCCGTCATCGATCATTTGCATTCGGGCATTTGGAATGAGCCGCGCCAGAATGCGGCCGTTGACCGGCGGCACCAGCGGATCATCCCGTCCCATCAGCACCAGCGTCGGTTGCCGTAGCGACCAGAGCCAAGGCAGACTAGTCCACCCGGTCATCGCTAGAAGCTGGAGCAGATAGCCGAGCCTGGTCACGCCAAACATCGCTTGCGCGTGCGTCGCGATGAGTTCCGGGTCGCTCCGGAACGCCCCGCCGTAGACTTCGGCGGCTATGCTGCGCATGTAGTTGTGGTCGACGTAGCGCCGCGGTGTCGCGAGCTTCCAGACCAACTGAGGGTCTGCCGGGTACCATGATCGCGCCCGGCGAGGTCGCTGCCAATACGAGCTTTCGGCATGTGTCGCCGTGCTGATGGGCGAATTGCTGAGCGACCCCGCCGCCCCACGAGACCCCGGCGACATCGACCTG
>DATEME010000357.1:0-11129 GCA_035275865.1 Candidatus Acidiferrales bacterium
AGTTGGTCCGAGCCCCTGCAACGCGCGATTGTTGTTGTCGAGCGCCGCCTGATTAAATGGATCCACGGTCTGCAGGGCGTAGTTCGTGCCGAACGTAGCCTCGTTGACGAGGTTGGAGCGCAATGTAGAGACCAAGGTGCCCACTGCACCGTCGCTGTGGATGGTGTAGTTGATCAACGACTGGGGCCAACTTCCGGAACCGCCCAAGAATCCAAATTGCCCCTGAGTCTGTTCGTAATTCTTGAGCAACCGGATATAGAACGTCTCGTTGTTGGAGATGTTGAAGTCGGTCCGCATCGTGTCGTTCCACCAGGGGTGCGGAGTGACGTTGACGTAGTTGAAGTTAAACGCGTTGTTCCCGCTAGCGGGGCAAGCCGGCAACCCAGCGAGAGGTGCATTAAGACCTGTCGTCGTATCACCTGATCTCAGGCAGTTGGGCAGTGGAAGCAATGAAAGAAACTTCTGCCCTGCCGTGTTCATATCTGCAGCCGGGAATGTGCAAGTGATGTTCGGGCTTGTTCCAGAGCAGGTGGGCGCGACGCCTGCGGGATCGGTTAGGTTCTGAGTCAGATTGGTGAAAACGCCGGCGCGTTCTGCCGGAGTCGGCATCGTCTGGTTCGACGGATTCGACGAAACGGTGCGATGCAAGTTGTCGCTGGAGATAAAAAAGAACGCCTTGTTCCGGGTGCGATTCCACTGGGTAAAGGGCAGCAGGATCGGGCCGCCCAACACTCCGCCAAAATTGTTGAACTTGTACGGGGCCGGGTGGCCGCTGATGGCCGGATTCGAGTTCTGTTTGCGGAAGTAATCGTTGGAGTTGTAGAAGTTGTTGCGATTGAATTCATAGACGTCGCCATGGAATTGCGCAGTGCCGCTCTTTGTGGTGACGTTAACTGTGCCGCCGGCGCGACCGCCGAATTCGGCGTTTTCGTTGCCCGTTTGAACGCGCATTTCCTGAATGGAATCGACGCTGGGCGAGATATAGCCGCCGTTGGTCGGCGCGCCCGTGTCCTGGCTGGCGATACCGTCAAGCTGTACGAGGACGGTGCCTGAATCGCCGCCGTTAAACTGAACGGCGCCGGACCCCCATCCCGGGGCGTCTGTCTGGCCGCCGCTGACGGTTCCTGGCAGCAATTGCAAATAGTCCTTAAAGTTGCGGCCTTTGTCAGGAATGCTCGTGATCTGAGTATCCGTTACAAGGCCGGAGTGCGCTGAGGTGTCGGTTTCGACGCGCGCCGCTACCGCGGAGACCGTAACTTCATTTGTCACAGCGCCTACTTGCATCTGGATCTGGTGAAGAGCCAGATCTTCGCGTGTTCCGAGGACGATATTCTTTTGGTCGTATGTGCTGAATCCCGACTGCGTAATCTGAAGCTCGTAGGTTCCGGGCACGACGTCGGTAAACTGGAAATCGCCCGACGTGCTAGAGGTCAAGGTACGAACCTGCTGGGTAAGAGTATTGGTAAGGGTGACCTTGGCGCCGGAGATTACGGCACCCGATGGATCCGTGACGGTGCCAGTGATTTGGCCGGTCACGGTCTGGGCGGTGCTGCTGCCGGCCAACATGCCCATGAGAAGGACTAAAGCCGCTGCGAGATAAGCGAAACGGCGAAGTCCAACTCCCTTTCTGAAGCACAGACCTTCTTTCTGCATCATGTCGCTCCTTAAATTAATAACTGCGCTTGACTGCGGTTGATCGAACACCCTGCCGGGGCCAAAACGTGCCGACCGCTCCGGCGGGCAAGCCGAATTTCAGCCGAGGTGCGAACGAGAATGTGCGATGGACAGCCAGAGTCCCCACCCCGAAGCAATTTTGGTGGGTGGAACGTACATCCACCGAAACGGGAAGTCAAGGGAAATTAATTGGATTTCCTAATGAAATTGCGAGTAAATGCGAAGCGAACGGTCCGAGCGGTTGAGTGGATTTGACCAATGGCAATCGTGGAGGGCAGTTGGAAGACGCGTGGCGAATACGGCTGCGCAAAGTGAGAGGAAAGGGCCGGGAAGGGAGTCGCGTTTCGTATTTGGAACAATTGCGCTATTGCAATTTCGGGGCAGCGTGAAGTAATGTTTTCTGCTGCTACCGCGAGGAAGTTCTCCAGTGAGCGCCGGAGTTGCCTGCTTGCCAGCCTTCGGGTGACCATGAGAGGTAAATAGGCAAGCGGCGATTTGGCTGCGTTGTGCGGATCGACGTGTAAAGTCCGCAGGCAGGGAGTATGAGAGCCGATTGCACGGAGGCCGCCTGTGCCGCACCTACGGCGCTCCGCTTTGAATCTTCTTTGCCCCAGCGCTTACGCGCTGGGCTAAGTTGTGCCGCGCCTACGGCGCTGGATTTGTGTTGCGACATGATTTTGTGAGGCACGGCGCTGCGTATTAGCCGTTCGCAGAACGTCCTCCAAACGGCTGTTGAGAGGCGGCTCTCAGCGCCAGGCCAGATGGATTTTGCCAGACCGTATACTGGCGCGTCAGGATGGCGAGTTGCCAGGCAGTAACAGTTTGCGGAAGAGTGCAGAAAACGGTACTTCAGGGGCTAAAGCCCATTGTCAGGTGGCCGCTTTATGTCGGAGCTAAAGCTCCGACCCCCTAAAAACCTGATGTCAACGAGAGGGATCGCAAGAATGAAGACACTTGAACAGCTTCGTTATCTTGAGGACCGGTGGAACGACCAGGAGGTGCAGAAGCTGGATGGTCCGGATCAGCTTCGCTACCGGTCGAATCTGCTCGGCTCCGATTTGCGGATCACGAATTTCGGCGGCGGAAATACCAGCTCGAAGATCGCGTGCAAAGATCCGATCACAGGGGAAGACGTGAAGGTGTTGTGGGTGAAGGGCAGCGGCGGCGACATCGGAACGATCAAGCGGAGCGGGTTTGCGACACTTTATCTGGATAAGCTGCATTCGCTCGAGCGGCGCTATCGAGGAGTGGAATTCGAAGACGAAATGGTCGGCATGTATCCGATGTGCACGTTTGGCGAAAATCCCGTCGCTGCATCGATCGATACTTCACTGCACGGATTTTTGCCGTTCGAGCATATCGATCACTTGCATCCGGATTGGGGCATCGCGTTGGCCGCAGCGGCGAACGGGCGCGAGAAGATGGAGGAGTTCAACAAACAGTTCGGACATAAGCTGGTATGGCTGCCGTGGCAGCGGCCGGGATTCGAATTGGGGATGATGCTGCGCAAGGCCGTGCAGGATAACCCGGGTTGCGATGGGATCGTGCTCGGCGGGCACGGACTTTTCACATGGGGCGACACACAGCGCGATTGCTACGTGAACACGATTACGATTATCGATCAGCTCGGGCAGTTCGTGATGGATCATGCGGCAAAGAAGGGCGAGAAGATTTTCGGCGGGCAGGCTTGCAGGCAGCTGGCGAATCATCGCGAACTGGCGATTGATATTTTTCCTTACATTCGTGGACGAGTCTCCGTGCAGACGCGGCTGATCGGGCATTTTAACGATTTAACCGAGGTGCAGCGGTTCGTCAATTCGGCGGATGCGAAGAAATTAGCGCATCTGGGAACGAGCTGTCCGGATCATTTTATTCGGACGAAGATCCGGCCTCTGTATGTGGAGTGGACGCCGTCGCAGGGACTTGAAGGATTACGTGAGAAGATCGATGCGGCGCTGAAAACGTATCGTGTGGAATACGCGGAGTATTACAAGAGTTTTGCGCAAGCGGATTCGCCGGCGATGCGTGATCCGAATCCTACCGTGGTGCTGGTGCCGGGAATCGGAATGTTCAGCTTCGCGAAGGATAAGACGGAGGCGCGGATCACGGGCGAGTTTTACACGAACGCGATTCACGTGATGGAGGGCGCGACCGGGCTTTCGAGCGGCGCTCCTCCGAAGGAATTGCCGCAGGCCGGGCGGGCGGCGAAGACGGATGCGTTTACGGTTTACGAGAATTACGTGGCGCTGCCGCCTTCCGAGGCGTTTCGTATCGAGTATTGGGCGCTCGAGGAGGCGAAGATTCGGCGCCGGCCGCCGGAGAAGGAGTTGAGCCGGCGTGTGGCGCTGATCGTAGGCGGCGCGAATGGCATTGGGCGTGCGAGCGTTCAATTAGCGGCGCAACGCGGCGCGCATGTTGTGGTGGCGGATCGAGAAGCCGGCGAGGCGAAGAAGGCAGCGGAAGAGGCGCAGAAAATCGTGGGGAAAGAGGCTGCGATTGGCGCCGCGATCGATATCCGCGAACGGGCCGCGATCAAGCAGGCGCTGCGAGAGGCTGTGGCAACTTACGGGGGGGTTGATATCATCATTAATACCGCAGCGATATTCCCATCGTCGCCGGGCGGTAAGATCACCGACGCGCAGTGGGATGCGACGTTGGATATCAATGTGACGGCCAATCACCGGCTGACGGACGAAGCGGCGCAGATTTTGAAGGAACAGAACCTTGATGCGTCAATCGTGCTGACGAGCTCTGCGAACGCCGTTGTGGCGAAGAAGGGCAGTGAAGCGTACGACGTGAGCAAGGCGGCCGTAAGTCACCTGGTGCGCGAGTTGGCGATCGTGCTTTCGCCGAGAATTCGCGTGAATGGGATCAGCCCGGCGACGGTGGTGAAGGGGTCGACGATGTTTCCGCGCGACCGCGTGATTACGTCGCTGAAGAAGTATGGGATTGAGTTCGAAGCGAAGGCGACGGACGATCAGCTGCGGAACCAGCTGGCGGAATTTTATGCGAAGAGAACGTTGACGCATCAGCCGATCGAACCGGACGATTGCGCGCAGGCGATATTGTTTTTGGCCGGGCCGCACTCACGGTGCACGAGCGGACACATCATTCCTGTGGATGGAGGTTTGAGCGACGCCTTCCTTCGGTAGGAGGCGTCGTTAGACTCGTGGATGGCTTGGGCGATGCGGGGCAAATGGGATCTGGCTCGGGAGAGCGCGTGACAGACAAGGCGCTAGTGGCTGTGGATTTGGGCGGCGAGAGTTGTCGTGTCTCGCTGCTGCGGCGAGACAAGAACGGGCTGACGCCCCAGCTGATCCATCGTTTTCCGAACGGGCCCGTTGCGGAAGGGCGCAGACTTTATTGGGACATCGAGCATATTTGCGCGGGAGTGGAGAAGGGGATTCGGCTCTGCGCGGAAGCGGCGAGCGAAGGGATCGCGTCGGTCGGCGTCGATGGATGGGGAGTGGATTACGTTCGCATGAAGGCGGACGGCGGCGCCGCTGGGAAGGCGTTTTGTTATCGCGATGAGCGGACGGTCGAAGCGGAGAAGCAGGTTCACAAGATTATTTCGCGCGAGCGATTGTACGAGCTGACCGGGATTCAATTCCACCGCATTAATACGATTTACCAGCTTTTCGCGGATCGCGCGGAGGGCATTGACGAGCGTTTGCCGTGGCTGCAAATTTCCGAATATGTGACGCACTGGCTTGGCGGCGAGGCCGTTTGCGAATTTACAAATGTGACGCATTCGGAGCTGGTGGAGCGGAAGACGCACGGTTGGTGCGATGAGATTTTTCATGCGACGGGGATCGATCGAGGCGCGACGCACAAGGTTGTGCGGCCGGGATATGTTGCAGGGCCACTGAAGGCGGCGCTGGCGGAGCTGCCGGCGTTGCGCAGTGCGCAACTGATTGTGCCGGCATGCCACGATACGGCATCGGCGATCGCGGGAATTCCCGCGGATGGCGACGATTGGGCGTTTATCAGCTCCGGGACGTGGTCGCTCGTGGGCACGCTGCTCGATACGCCTTGTGCGACCAAGGAGGCGTTCGGAAGTAATTTTACAAATTTGGGCGGCGTCGGCGGCAAGACGTGCTTCCTGAAAAACGTGAATGGGATGTGGCTGCTGCGGCAGTGTCTGGAGCAGTGGAAGAAGCAAGGATACGATATTTCTATCGAGGAATTGATCGCGGCTTGCGCGACGCAGCCGGCGCCGGATCATTTAATCGATGTGGATGATCCGGAATTTCTGCTGCCAGGAAATTTGCCGGCCGTGATTAACGCGCGGCGGGCGCAGTCCGGGCATGGCGCGCTGACGAATGGGCGCGAAGGAATCGTGCGCATGGCGAATATCGTGTTGCATAGCCTGGCGGCGCGTTATGTGCAGGTGCTGGCGGATGTGGCGGCGATCACGAGGAAGAAGATTCGCAGGCTGTATATCGTCGGCGGCGGCGGGCGGAATGAGTTGCTGAACAGGCTGACGGCGGAGCGCACGGGGCTGGAGGTGGTGGTTGGGTCGGCCGAGAGCTCGACGGTGGGGAATTTCGCGGTGCAGCTTGCGGCGTTGGCCGGGGATTACGACGCTGCGACCGGCGTGAAATTCGACGCGGTGGCGAAGTATGCCGATGCGCTTGTGGGGGATTCGCTTGAGAGTTCGCTGGCGTCAAAATCCAGCAGATTGTAAGAGCCGATTGGATTAGAATGCGTCCCGTGTGAGTGACGAGATGAAAGATCAGCAAATAGAAGCGGTAGGTAAGGCCCTCGACGAGCTGCAGATCGAACTTCCTTCCTGGGGATTTGCAAATACCGGCACGCGATTCGGGAAATTCATTCAGGCCGCGGCCGCTACATCCATAGAAGAAAAATTCAGCGACGCGGCGCAGGTGCATGCCGTCACGGGCGCGTGCCCGACGCTTGCGCTGCATGTGCTCTGGGATGCGCCGGAGGGATCGGCGGGCGCGGCGAACGTGCAGAAGATCGCGCAGAAATACGGGATTCGCGCCGGTGCGATCAATCCCAATGTGTTTCAGGATCAGGAATATAAGTACGGGTCGCTTGGCAATCCGGACGCGAGCGTGAGGAAAAAGGCGCTCGATCACATCAAGGAATCGATCGCGATCGCGGCGGTGCTTGGGTCGCGCGATATTTCGCTTTGGTTCGCCGACGGCTCGAACTATCCGGGCTCGCAGAGCATTCGCAAGAGGATCGAATATTTTGAGGAAGGGCTTCGCGAAGCTCATGCGAATCTGCTCCCGGGGCAGCGGCTGCTTGTGGAGTACAAACCATTCGAACCGGCTTTCTACCACACGGATATCGCGGACTGGGGAATGGCGCTGCTGCTGGCGAAGGCAGCGGGGCCGCAGGCCGTGGTGCTGGTCGATACGGGGCATCATTATGCGGCGCAGAATATCGAACAGATCGTGGCGTGGCTGCTGCATCAGCGGATGATCGGCGGCTTCCATTTCAACGATCGGAAGTATGCCGATGACGACTTGACGCTTGGCTCGATCGATCCTTATCAGGTGTTCCGGATTTTTCACGAACTGCATGCGTACCGCGCGGAAAAAGGAAAGGCGGCGGACATCGCGTTCATGATCGATCAAAGCCACAATCTGAAGGGCAAGATCGAAGCGGCAATTCAGACGGTCTGCACTGCGCAGGAGCTTTACGCCAAGGCTGCGCTTGTGGATCAGCAACGGTTGGCATCGCTGCAGAAAGAATGCGCGGTCGTGGACGCGGAGGAGTGTTTGCGCAGCGCATTTTGGATCGACGTCCGGCCGATGATTCGTGAATGGCGGCGCGGGCGGGGATTGCCGGAGGATCCGATGACTGCCTTTCGCGAGAGCGGTTATCTGGAGCGGATCACGCGCGAGCGTCATGACCGGAATATGGGCGCGAAATCGACGTACGCGTAGAAATCTGTTTTGGGCGACCGAAAAGCAAGAGAGGTCCTTCGCTTCGCTCAGGATGACGGCCAAGTCGATTATTCCTTAACAACCGCCTTCGTTCGACCGTGAAGGGACGCAGCGAGCCCGCCTAGCGGCGGACAGGCATGCGCCCCTTCTCCATCCAAAAAACTTTTAGCGTTATTGCGAGAGCGTGACGGAGTGTCTTAGTGTGAAGTGAATGAGGCGCTCGGCGGGAATAGAGACGTCGCGGTCGCCGGTGTAAGCTGCGCCGGCCGCACCCGCGCCGGCTCCGGCCCCTGCGCCGATTGCAGCCCCTTTGCCGCCGCCTGCGAGTGCGCCTATGATTGCGCCCAACGCTGCGCCGCCTCCTGCGCCAATGCCGGTGCGCTTGCCGCGCGCTTTACCTTCCTCTGTGAATGAGCTTGTGTGGATCTCATACGTCTGGCCGTGCACGTTGAGCGAAGTGAGAGTGATCGTCAGGGTCGCTTTGCCTTTAATGTGACCTGCTTCATTTAATTCCGTGATCGTGCCGCGGACGTGAGTGCCCTTCGCTAGAACTTCATTGCCATCGACAGTGACGGGTGCGGCGAGCGAAGCCTCGAAATGATCGCCGCTGCTGTTGTCTTTAGTGCTGATGTTCTGATCGATTGTGACGGCCAGGGTTTTCCCGGAGGGAATTACGATCGGCGCAGGAGCGGGGGCAGGCGCCGCTGCGGGCGCGCTGCTTGCGGAGCTGTTCGGCGCCGTCGAGCTCGCATCGCTAGCACTCGTGCTCGCGGAATTTGCTGTACCGGACGAAGTACCCGTCTTATTGCAACCTGAAAGGGCGAGAAGAAATCCCAGCATGATGATCATTCGGGCCGCGTAACGGTTTTGCATTTCGTTGCTCCTTACAAAAGGATTCTTGATGTGGTCTGAATACAACAGTGCAGGCTAGGAAGCTTAATTGTAACGCTTGCGATGCACTCGGCTCAACGATTTGTGAGTAGTTTGTGCTTGTCCTGCGACAGATGCTTTCAGTCTTTGGGCGATGAGAGGATTTCGACGTAGTCGAACGCGGCATGCTCCTCGCCATCGGGAAGGCCTTCGATGCGGATTTGATCGCCGGGGCGGAGGGCGAGGCCGGGAATGCGCCGACGAATGGATGTATCGCCGCCAATTTTCCTGCTGGGGAAATGATCATTGGCCGTCCATTGATCGACGATTTGCTCGCCGGCGAGAACGCGGTATTTCGCCGCGCCGTTATTTTGGTCGAAATATTCCACGTCGAGTTCATACCACCCTGCGGGCCGAGCAAATCGGAAAGAAGCTGAGCACCAATCCGCGGACGTATCGCAAGCAACGGCTTTACCGCCTGAGGCATTCTCCGCGGGCTCAACGTCGATGATCGAATCGCCTTGCAATTTCATCGATTCGGCCTCGACGCGGTTTGGATAGTGGCCGACTCGGTCCTGGGCATCGGGAATGCCGGAAAGGTGCAAGAAATAGTTGCAGACGGAATCCCGCCAGACGATGGCGTGCGCGGCTTGATATTCGAGCTGCGCGAGGATTTGCGCGTAGCGGCCGTCATCGATGTGATTTTGCAGGGATTTCCATTGCGGGACGAAGTTAGCGGCTTGTTCCTCGCCTGTGTAATGCGAGTCGTAGAGATATTGAATGACGGTTTTGCCGGAGTGCAGGCGATAGGTATAAGGCACGTGATGGAAAAAGAGCAGAAGGTCGTCTGGTGTGGCAGCAACGGTTTCGAATTGCTTCTGCACTTCGGGGGGATATTGGCCTACATAACCGGTGCCTGTCGCAATCGTGCGATCCATGCCGACGCCTTTCCGATCGGCGCGATGCCACTGGCCCCATCCGTTGTCTTCGGAGGCGGCGACGTTTGGGCCGTAGTGACTGCCGGTTATATCGGTGAGCGTTTGCAGCCCAAGTGGGCCAGTATAGTTTTCATAAGTGCGCCATGAGGCGAGCTGCATGGCGTCAATTGTTTGCGTGACGGAGGGATCGTTGCCGAAGGTGAGGCGCGTCCATTCGTCGATGATTTCTCTTGCGGAGAGATCGGGATTCCATGCAAGGCGACCGAAGCCGTAGAGATTTGCCTGCGCGAGTTGGCTGCCCATCCAATCCGGATCAAGGCCGACGTTCGCCACGCCAACATAGCCGCCGAGCGGGCGATGAAACTCTCTGCCAGAAATGATGTCCTTCACCAGTGCGTTTGCGCCGTTGATGCGCATATCGAAATCGAGCGTTTCCTTCCACATCGGCACGAGAAACACCATGTGCCTCTGCTGGCCCATGTATTCCTGCGTGATTTGAAGCTCGATTGCTTCGTTGGTCTTTTCGAGGCCGCCGAAAAGAGGCGAAGTGGGTTCGCGGACTTGGAAATCGATGGGGCCGTGTTTAATCTGGACGACCACGTTGTCTTCGAACTTTCCGTCGAGCGGATGAAAGATATCGTATGCGGCGCGCGCACGATCGGCTTTCATATTGGTGGGATCGAGGTGATGATCGTAGACAAATGCTCGATAAAAGAGGACGCCGCCGTGCGGCTTGAGCGCGCGGGCAATCACGTTTGCTGCGTCGGCGGGCGTGCGGCCGTAGGATGATGGACCGGGGCGGCCTTCGGAATCGGCCTTGACGACGAAGCCGGCGAAATCGGGAATCAGGGCGTAAATCTGATCGACTTTGCTTGCCCACCACCGCGCGACCTGGGGGTCGAGCGGATCGAATGTGGCAAGACCGCCGAGCTTTTGCGGGCTGCTGACATCGACGGAGAGCACGAGGCGTACGCCCCATGGACGAAACGCATCTGCGATGCGCGCGAGTTGCGGGAGAAAACTTTCGTCCAGCATGGCAATGTTTGCGTTGACATTGTTGACGGAGCAGCCGTTAATGCCGAGCGACGCGAGCAGGCGCGCATATTCCGAGGCGCGCGAGAGATCGTCGCGGACCTTGCCGTTATCGAAGAAGACGGAGCGGCCGCCGTAGCCGCGCTCGATTGTGCCGTTGATGTTGTCCCATTGATTGATCCAACGAAGCGGCGCGGACGGTTCTTCGCGATCGTCGAGCACTTTGAGATCGTCGCCCAATGCAATTTTTCTGAGCAGCGCGAAGGAGCCGTAGAGAACACCGCGCTCATCTGCGCCCGCGACGACGATGCAGTCGACGCCGCGAATGCGCGCAGCGCTCAGAAGAAATCCACCGGCTCTGAGTGCAGGAGGCGCTTGCCAATCGGGGTCGGCCGCGTGAATCGAAGCGATGGCGCCGAGGACGATTGCACTTTCGTTGGGCAAAACTTTCTCAACGCGCAGAGTTCGCCCGAGCATGCCTTTGATGCCGCGTATGATTTCATTTTGTGCCGATTGCATAACAGGTGAGTCGCCGAGCTCGACGACATCCGCGGGAAGGGAATCATATTTTGCGCGATCGGCTTCATTGAGCGGCGCGTATCGGAGCCATGCGGATTCGCCGGTTTCGGCGCGGGCTATGAACGGGAAGAGAGAAATGAGTATTGACGCGGCAAGAAGTGCTGATCGTGTCCGGCGA
>DATEME010000358.1:0-4613 GCA_035275865.1 Candidatus Acidiferrales bacterium
GAGCTTGCGGAAAAAGGAAAGTTTTTAGGGGGTCGGAGCTTTAGCTCCGACATAAGCCGCCTCAATTCATTTGCGCTTTAGCCCCTGAGGTGATGAATTCATCCTTTTTCCGCAGCCTGTTGTAGTCGGACAGCCTTTCTGTGCGGTCGAACTTGGCTGCCTGCGTAACCCCGAACGAACAGCTCTTGGATACGATGAAACGCAAATGACAAAAAAATACCGTCCCTCAAGCTGGTTCTTCAAACACGAGTAAGCTCGCCCAAAATCGCCACTTCGAAGACTGCACGTGCTGTTAAAGTGGAATCCTGCAAGCAGACGTTCTCGGGAGAGCGAACAAACATGTCCGCGGGAATGATGGGGGCGTGGCGCTCGATTCATCAAGACGCGTCCGTCGTCAAGCAGAAGGTGAAACGCGGAACGACGAAGCGCATGCTGGCATACGCGGCTCCGTACGCGTGGCTCCTCGTTTTCTTCCTCTTTATCGTTGTCCTCGATTCAGCCGTGGGCGTGGTCAATCCCCTGATTTATCGCCAGATCATCAACAACGGCATACTCAAGGGTGACGCGAAGCTGGTCGTGCAGCTGGCGCTACTGGCCGGCGGACTTAGCCTGTTCGACGCCGGGCTAGGCTTGGTGCAATCCTATTTCGCCGCGCAAATCGGCGCTCAAGTCGTTCTCAAGCTGCGCGTGAAGCTTTTTGAACACATCCAGCAAATGCCGTTGGCGTTCTTTACGCGCACGCAAACAGGCGCGCTAGTAAGCCGGTTGAACAACGACGTAAACGGCGCGCGCACGGCCTTTACCGACATCCTCTCTAACGTCGTCGGCAACACTATCTCGGTCGTGCTCGTGATCGCCGCGATGTTCGTGCTTTCGTGGCGAATCACGCTTGCAGCGCTCATTTTGGTACCGCTCTTCGTCTTGCCCGCGCGCTTCTGGGGACGCAAGCTGCAAGCGATCACGCGCGAAAGCTTTAGCTTAACCGCCTCGATGAACAATTTAATGGTGGAGCGCTTTAACGTGGCCGGAGCGCTGCTGGCAAAGCTTTTTGGCCGAAGGCAGGAGGAAAACAAGAAATTCGGAGGAGAGGCAGCACGCGTCTCAGACATTGGTGTGAAGAGCGCTGTCTATGGCCGGCTCTTTTTCACCGCGATGATCTTGATGGCCACGATCGCCACGGCGCTAGCGTATGGCTGGGGTGGCGTTCTTGCGGTAGAGCATGTCCTTGACGTCGGCACCGTCGTGGCGCTCGTGTCGTATCTGCAGCGTCTTTACATGCCTCTCGTGGGCCTCTCGAACATGCAAGTGAGCATCATGACCGCGCTCGTTTCTTTCGAACGTGTGTTCGAAGTGCTGGACCTGCAACCGATGATTCAGGAGAAGCCTGGTGCGATTGAACTACCGCCAGGCCCGGCTACCATCACGTTCGACCATGTTTCGTTCCGCTACCCGACTGCCTCCGAGGTCTCTCTCGCTTCCCTGGAGGCTGTCGCCGCGCCGGACAAGGCCCCGGAGAAGACCATCCTCCGCGACATCACGTTTACCGTCGAGCCTCGGCAGCTTGCCGCGCTGGTAGGCCCCTCCGGGGCGGGTAAGACGACAATCACTCAACTAGTTGGGAGACTTTATGACGTCCAGAGCGGCAGCGTGTCCATCAATGGCGCGGACGTCCGCGAGATGAAGCTGGACTCGCTGCGCGAGCGCATCGGAGTGGTGACGCAGGACGCGCACCTTTTCCACGACACGATTCGCGCAAACCTCCTCTACGCGAAGCCGGAAGCTGGCGACGAAGAAATCCGCGCAGCGTTACAGTCAGCGCAAATACTGCCGCTGATCGACTCCCTCCCCAAAGGGCTCGACACGCTGGTCGGCGAACGCGGCTACCGCTTCTCCGGTGGCGAAAAGCAGCGGCTGGCTATCGCACGCCTGCTGCTCAAAGCGCCGGATATCGTCATCCTGGACGAAGCAACCGCGCACCTCGATTCCGAATCCGAGGCGGCGATTCAGCGGGCATTCGAAGTCGCTCTGACGGGGAGAACGTCCATCGTGATCGCGCATCGGCTTTCGACGATCCTGAAAGCCGATCAGATCCTCGTGGTACAAGACGGCCGAATCGTTCAGCGTGGAACGCATGCGGAACTGCTGCAAGAACGCGGCGTCTACGCCGATCTCTATCAGCGCCAGTTCGCCTTCGCCGAGCAGGCCTGAGCCAATGAAAACTAACTTCTCTGCCCGATCCATTCGTTAACGTGCCTGCATGAGCGCATCGCATCTCCTCAGCGCCGTAGGCGCGGCACAACTTAGCCCAATCCGTAAGGGTTGGGTACGCAGCCGAACGGAGATAGAGCGCCGTAGGCGCGACACAAACCCTCATGGCTGTGCGCGGTGACCCACCGGTCTGCATTCGTAACAGCGCGCGCCTACACCGGATTTACTCCTGCGACTCACGTTCCTCGTGTGCGTGCCGCACTCGTTGCTGGTTTTGCAACAGGTGCGGATTTTGTCGGCCCCAAGTGTTACATTTCCAGCCACGATTGGGTCAAGGTTTACAGGACATTGAGGATGAGCAGAAATAAAGGACGAGGCCAATCGATGCGGATGCGGCAAACAATTTTGCGTTTCATGATTGCGGCGGGACTTCTCGTCGTTACGCCTCGTCCCTCGCTCGCGCATCATTCGCGCGCGATGTTCGATATGACCAAGAACGTTACGTATCAAGGCATCGTGAAGGAGTATCGGTGGGAGAACCCACATTCGCACATCATCGTCATGGTTCCGGCTGACGCGAAGGACCCGTCCACAGTGGGCACGTGGGATATCGAGGCCTCGAGCATCAACCTTATGGTCAGTCAGGGCTGGAATCGCACCACGTACAAACCGGGCGACCCGATCACCGTGGTTGGGCACCCAATGAAGGACGGTTCCAAGGGTGCTTTGCTCTTCTACGCCATAAAGCCAGACGGCACCCGGCTGTATCGCGCCTCACATCGCTATCCCTCCGAAAACGAATAGCGCAAGAACGCGCCGCCTGCCCTTTCGGCCGCGATTCAAAAAATTAAGGCGCAAACTGCGCCATTTTTGGCTTTTTAAGGCCCTTTAAGCCCATTTTAAGGCGCCAACCGCGCCAAAATTGTCACTCCGAACGGAAGTTCAGCGCGCCTTTTTCGTTGCACACCAGTTACAATCGTCGTTCACAAATCCCTTTGGAGGCTGAATGCATCCCTGGCACGATCTCACTCCCGGCGAGCACATTCCCAAGGAATTCCAGGCTGTGATCGAAATTCCGCTCGGTTCGAGCGTGAAGTACGAACTTGATAAACCCAGCGGAATGATACGGATGGACCGTGTTCTCTACTCGGCCGTCTACTACCCGGCCAATTATGGCTTCATCCCGCAGACGCTTGCCGAGGACCACGACCCGCTCGATGTGCTCGTCCTCTGCCAGGAATCCGTCGCGCCGCTGACGATTCTCCAAGCGCGCACCATCGGCCTGATGACCATGATTGACTCCGGAGCTAAAGACCATAAAATCATAGCGGTAGCGACGGCTGACCCGGAATACAACAGCTATCACGATGCAAGAGAATTACCATCTCACAAACTCACGATGGTCCGCAGATTTTTTCAGGATTACAAACAGCTCGAAGGTAAAGCCGTGGAAGTAGACGAGATATTGCCCGCTGCGGGAGCGTACCCGATCATCGAAGAAGCGCTCCACGAATACACAAAGCGTCGTCGCACTGGCCGCTGGCCAAAATAGATACAACAGCTAAATAACGTAGTATCTATCGCTTGTGAGCTGCCTTGGGAGCCGCCGGAATCGGCAGGCGCATCGCGGGATCGCCGAAGAGGGTCCAAGTGCGGCGCACGTCATCGTCAGTGATGCCGGACTTAGCTTTGAGAATCGCCTCCCCCAGTGTCTGATTGGGATTTGCGGCAAGCGCGCTCATAAGTGCTTGATTCATTGTCGCTTGCGGTGGCTCTTCCGTGAATCCGGAGGAAGCCCAGACTGCAGACGCTCCACCGTTCGGCGCAAAGAGCAGATCTTCGGCAAGGCTCGTGGAATAGACATCTTCGAAGAAGCCGTTCAAGCAGTCCATCAGCAAGAAAACAGGCTGCTTATCTCCATTCGTGAGTGTCGGTACGGTCGTATCGTCAAATATGTCGTTAAACGACCACTGATCTTCTGCGCCATGTCCGTTGTAATCGACAAGGCCTGTTCCATTGTCTATGGCCGCAACAATCTGCTGCTGCGCCGTGGAAGGATCTTCGCCGTCTGTGAGTATCTTATTGATATTGAGCGACTTCGGTGCCAACGTCGCAGCCGTCTCCGTTGCGGACGTGAAGTCAGCACCGACATTTTGGTCCGCGATGAATGTGGCCGTCTGCTGCCACGTGCCGGCGGTCGAGCCATTCTCGTACGCGACGATCTTCGAAACAGCGACTGCCGCTTGGTCCGGCGTATCCGCGGGAATGCGGCCCGTCGGAATGGTGGCATACCCGGAACCATTGAAATCCGTGAACCAGTCGTCAGACGCCGTCTTAAATGCTTGCGTCTCGATCATGCGGCTCGGCACGAAATCGCGATCGCCCATGCCCAGATAATTGTGCGG
>DATEME010000359.1:0-10180 GCA_035275865.1 Candidatus Acidiferrales bacterium
CGCCGTTAAAAAGGAAACCAACAAAGCAGCTTCAAAAACGGAGCAGGGCGCGCGCAAAGTCAAGCACAAGACCGACCCCGACCATTAGCTCGCACGATCGCGGAGCCCGCGCAGATTTAGGTACGCCCCGATGATCCTCATTACTGGCGCTTCCGGTCACATCGGCCGACGGGTATCTGAGTTGCTCGCGCAGCAAAATGCCAGGCTTCGGCTCATGTCCCGCACACCGGAGAGGACGTGCAAACTCGCCGATGTCGAGTCCGTTCCTGGCGATTTTCAGGATACCGCGAGCCTGGCGCGAGCCTTCGCAGGCATCGACAAGGCGCTCGTAGTCTCCGGCAAGGCCGAGCCTGGCGAGCGAGCTCGGCTGCACAATGATGTGTTCCGCGCAGCCGCAAGTGCCGGCGTGAAGCACATTGTTTATCTCTCGCTAAAAGGCGCGTCTCCGGACTCAATATATCCGTACTGCCGCGACCACTATGAAAGCGAACAGTTCCTCGCTGCGAGCGGCGTTCCTTACACTGCCGTCCGGGGCGCCTTCTACATGGACATGCTGTTTGGCAAATATGACTCGCACGGCGTCATTCGCGGCCCGGCAGGCAATGGACGTGGCGCCTTCATCGCCCGCGAGGACACAGCGCGTGCTGCTGCCGCCGCCGTGCTCGCTCGTCCATCCGGCATTATCGAGGTCACCGGTCGTGAGCTTCTTACTCTCGACGATGTATCTTGCAGGCTCTCGGCGGTTACGGGTCGTGCCTTGCGCTATGAAAACGAGTCTGCGGAGGAAATGGCGAACCGGCTCAGTCGCACCTTGATGCCCGAATGGGCGCAAGCCGCGGAAGTGAACTGGTTCCAGGCAATCGCCGCGGGCGAGCAAGCCTCCGTGACGCATGGATACCAGCGACTTACGGCAATCGAGCCCCTGAATATCGAGCAATATTGCTCTGCTTTCCCAAACGTAATGAAGGAAGTGCCGGCCGCAGCTTGAGCCGGAGAAATGCTTACAGTTCGGGCCCGATTGCGCCACCGCATACGCGTTTGAAAATAGAGGTGAAGTTCGGAGGCGAAAAATGATTCGTAAAGTTTCGGGCGGCTATAAGGTTCTTTCAAGCAAAGGGAAACATCTTGGTGGTCCATACAAAACACGCGCGGCGGCCGAAAAGAGGCTCCGCTAGGTCGAGTTCTTCAAGCGCCACAAGGGCTAATCGGCCGGATCTGGTGGGTAGCTGGATCCGCTCGATACATCAGCGCAGTAGCGCTTACAGTCGAAACGAGACACACAGCAGGGTCAGGCTCCGCCCTTCTTGTATGGCCGGTTTTCTGGCCCGTCGGACTCCGGCAGATCGCTCTCGATCCGCCACGACCTGTGGCGAAACACGCGAAGGGATGGCTGGGGCGGTTGGACTCGAACCAACACCGTCCTCATTAACAGTGAGGTGCCCTACCAATTGGACCACGCCCCATCCGGACGAGCCTAATAATTTACACGATTCGCGCCTGAACGGGAATGCCTAACACACTTCCCTCGCGGAACGACAATGTTCCAGGCATAAATTTGGGCATGCTGAAAAACCACGATGTTGGTAGCAAGTGGAAATCCTAAAAGGTGGGTACAAAAAGGCCGGAGGAAGAAAGCCGGCCCAGCCCTCAATCCCCGAAGGGATCCTCGGCTTCCTTCCTCCTGACACCCTGATACACCGCAAGCGAAACGCCATTCTTAAGTATCTGAAAACACGTAGCATCGACGCGGACCTGCCCGGTAAAAAAGTACCCGCGGCCAGTAAATTTTTCGGGGCACAGAGGGTTCAAGTGACACATGAAATGTCGGCGCGCAGACCAAGGCGTGCGGGCGGTGAACCGGCGAACGATCCTTGATCCATTCAAGCGTCGAAACGCGCGGGCTAAGGGTCGCCGGCTAGTGGCTTCCCGCTCGCCAATTCGCTCTGCGCTTCCGCGAGCGCATCCTTCACGGTACCGATATAGCGATAATGCGAGGACTCAATGCTTTGGTGTTCTTCGAAGCCAAAGAGAAACTTGCGCCCTGAAAAATCAAACTGATAGCGCGTCGGCAGCCAGATGCCCGGCGTGACTTCCTCCTGCTCCATGGAAAAGACGCCGCCTTTATAGAGCTTTCCGAGAATCCCGCCGCCGACCCAAACGTCGCTTGTTATCTCTGCCCGCGCCCGCACCAACTGGTCCGCGTCATGGTCGACCCAGATTCTCGCTTTCGCGTGCGGGAGCGCGCTTTCAAAAACGGAATGGGGATGAAAGTTCGGATCGGGCGTCAACTCGATCACATCGCAATCATGCCCGTCCATTGTCTCTCGCCCCACCCACTTCCGCTTGAAAGCCACCAACATGGCGTCCACGAGCTGCGACCGCGTCTGCTTTCTCTTCAGGTATTTCGCAGTAGCCGATTTCATCCGGTCGTCGTTGGGATTCACCATGAATTGCAGGACGCTGAGCCAGTTCTGCAGTTCTGCCTGATACTCCTCCGGCGTTACGGCGCGGCCGTTTTCTTCAAGCAGCAACTTCGTAACGCCTGCTCCATTGGGTACCATGCGAATTTTTTTGTCATCCAATGTGCGCGGATGGGGCCCGCCCGTGGTATCCCGCTGATGTTCGATCCGCCCGTATTGATCGAGCGCCGCATCGTCTTTGTGCTGGTTGGAAGTG
The DNA here is from genome assembly GCA_035275865.1 of Candidatus Acidiferrales bacterium. Taxonomy (GTDB): domain Bacteria; phylum Acidobacteriota; class Terriglobia; order Acidiferrales; family UBA7541; genus Palsa-295. Next base: position 2,677 of record DATEME010000359.1, read on the forward strand.
AGCCTCTCCCCGCGCGCCTGCATCTCGGCTTCCGTCGGCGCTCCTGAGTTGCTCGTTGCTGGCTCTGTTTGTGCAAGGCCCGTCGGTACGGGCGCAAGCGTCGTCGCCGCCGCAAGGGCGGCAGACAGAGCGGCGATAATGGTTCTTCTGGACATAAGAGGCGTCCCTGTTGGGATAGGGAGGGACAAACTTTGGTTGCAACGACTATTGTACGCGCGTTCCCTGGCCTTGTACCGAGGGCGAAGGTTCCGTGTGTTCAGGTGGCGCCGAAAAGACCTTGGGTTCTTTCGGCATCTGAAACGTCGTTTTCGAATTCAATCGCGCTTTGCCATCTGGGCCGAACTCGTATGGAAAACCGGCAGGATCTAGCGGAATCCCAGACAGGAATCCCGCGGCGCGCAACTCTTCCTCGGAAGCCGGATAGTGCCCCACGCGGTTCTTGTATTCATCGGCGAGCTTGCCGAGCTGGACCATATCCTCCTGCGCCCTTAGCCCCTGCAACTCCTGCTTCGCTCGTTTCTTTATAGTCACGTCTTTCGTCGAATCGTAGATTTGTCCCCAGATCATTCGTGACGTTTCGGTCGAGCCTCCCGTTTGTGCCACGCGGGCGGCCATCGCTTTGATCCATGGTGGTGCATTCGGAATCTGGCTCGCTTGCAAATAGGCCGCTGTAGCGTCCGGATAATCCTTCAGCCGCCAGTAGTAGAGAAAGCCCAGATCGGTCCCCAGCTGCCAGATGTTTGGATTCGCCGCAATGCCCTTTTTTACCAGCCTAATCGCAAGGTCTGTCCGTCCCGCACCGACCGAGCCCGTCTCGGAAAGAAAAATCGCGCCGAAATGGTACACAACCTCGAGTTTCGGATCGAGCGTAGTTGCTACATTCAGGAGCGGCCAGAGCAAATGGAAGTCGGGATTCGGGTTTCCCACTTGCCGTCCGTAATACTGCACGGCCCGCGTCCAGTAGATGTCGCCAAGGAGCGCATCGTATCCCAGGCTCAGTTTTTTAATCGCTTCGGGGGATTGCAAAACCAGCTCTTCATTCGCTTCGGACAGCGTGGCGGCCTGAGCGTCAATCTCCCGCTGGAGCACTGTGACGGCGCAGAAGAGCACCGGAATCGCGCTCAGCGCGATAAAGCGCACCCGTTTTCGATAGGAGAGGCTCACTTCAGATCGCGGCCCGAAAAGACGGCCGTCGCCCCCAGCAGCACCAGCACGACGTAAACCACCGTATACAGCGTGTTTTGCCACACGAGTCCAAACGGCACCGCCTCGCCGTGTGCGGCCGCAGCGATCGCGTTAAAGTTGTGAAAATTCGGCACAAGATAGTAGATGGCACGCGTGATGAACTCGAGGACCGCACTTTTTGAGAGATCGCCCGCCTGCCGGATATCCTGGGCGAACACGCCCGTAATGAAGACACCCACCGTAAAGAGCGTCGAGAGCATTGGGCTCGAATAGCACGAAAAAAGCAGTGCCACCGCGGTCACCAGAGCCAGCTCGAGCAATATGAAATAAATTGCGATCAGAATCGTCAGATCGCTGTGTACAAACGGCCGTCCGACGCAAAAAAGTGCAGCGGCCAGCCCCACCGTCATGAACGCCGTATTGACGAGCAGCGTGAGCAGCAGCCCTGCATACTTTCCAGCGAGAAACTGCCAGCGATGAATCGGCCGCGCCAGCAAGCTGTAAAGCGTGCGCTTCTCGATCTCTTTAGAGACCAGGCTGACGCCGATGAAAATCGCCATCACCAGCCCGATCAGCGAAATCGCCGAGAGTCCCAGGTTGATGATCACCATGCGATCGATGCCAATGGAAATCTGTCCCACCAGAATCGACGCGCCGATCATCAGCAGCGCAAAGAAAATCAGGTTGTAGAGCACGCGGTCCCGCACCGCTTCTCTGAACGTGTTTACGGCAACGGCTCCCGGCAGCGCATTCATCGCAACACCGCTTCTTGTTCGTGAGTTGCCGCACGTTCGCGGCCCACGAGGCGGATGAAGTAATCCTCCAGCGTTGGCCGGACCGGCGTCATCGAGAGTATTCGTGCGTCGCAGCCGCGAAGCTGTTCGATCGTCGCATAGACCTCCGGCTCCGCCACCGTAACCCGATAGCGCCCGCCAATGTGTGTCGCCCGATCGGCAAGCTGCGGCGGCACCGCACGACCTTCCGGCAGCTCAAACAGAATTTCCATCGATTGCCCTTCCACGGACACCATTTCCCGCGGTGAGCCGACGCCTTGCAGTTTGCCGTCGACGAGCACGCCCACGCGATCGCACAGCATTTCCGCGTCAGATAGGATATGCGTCGAGAAGAAGACGGTTTTTCCTTGCTGCTTCAGCTCAAGGATGATGTCCCGCACTTCCCTTCGCCCAACCGGATCGAGCCCGGACATCGGCTCGTCGAGAAACACCACTTTGGGATCATGCAGAATCGCCTGCGCGATTCCCGCGCGCTGCAACATTCCTTTTGAAAATTTGCGGAGCTGCACATTTGCAGCGGAACTCAATCCCACGCGTTTCAAAAACGCTTCGACGCGTGCATGCCGTTCGGCCGCGCTGTAATCGCTGAACCGCGCGTAGTAGTCCAGCAATTCGCGCGCCGTCAAATAGTCGTAAAAGTAGGGATGTTCCGGCAGAAAGCCGATTTCGGCGTGCATTGCGATGTCTTCAATCGAACGTCCGCGAATCCGGGCAGTCCCGGACGTCGGAAAGATCAGTCCCATCAGCAGCTTCAGCGTCGTCGTCTTGCCGGCCCCATTGGGGCCAAGAAATCCAAAGATCTCCCCTTCTTCGATCTGTAAGTTGAGATGATCCAGAGAGCGTTTCCAGCGTTTCCGCCAGAACCCGCTGGGATAATCCTTGGTGAGTCCCTCTATTTCAATAATCGCCGCGGCCATAGGTCTACCCTACAAGCCTATATTTTTTGCGCGAACTCCGGGCATGTCAATTCCGTCCCTGTTGCCTCGAACAGCACAGGTAGTCAGGGCCGCCTGACATCCGATAACCCCGCCACGAAATCACCGGGTATATTCCGTCGCGCGCCAGTCGCCCATCCAGGCGTGATCGGCTTGCGCTCGCGCGAGAATCGCCTCTATGACACTGGTTTTTGCGTCAGCATAGGCCTGAACCGACTCCCACGTTTTCATCGCCAATTCTCGCTTGGTGTTTGCGTAGAGATTCTGATCCGCCGGGTGGGTCCGCAGCCAATCGCGGAAAAGCAGCATGCGGTCGATCTCGATGCAGCCTTTGGAGAATACGTGCAAATTGACCTCGGGCTCGCTGCCTTTAAACATTCGATGCTCGTGCCATTCTGGCTCCCGAATGCGTAGCTCGTATCCAGCCCTGTTGAGCGCTGAGGTGTATTCGCCTTCGTCGCGGGAGTCACTGACGACCACCAGCACGTCAATCACAGGTTTTGCCGCCAGATTGGGCACCGACGTCGAACCGACATGTTCAACACGCAAAGCTCTGTTGCCGAGTCCCGCTCGGATCTTCGCCGCTTCGCGCTTGTACAGTCCTGGCCATCGCGCGTCGTAATCCACGATTCGGACCTTGCAGAGCGCGAAATCATTCCTCGTCAGTTTTGCACAACCCATGCCATCGATTTCCACAAGAGCCCTATCGTAATCTTCGGAACGCAATCCGGTGCAAAAAATTGCCCTTGTAGCCGTGCGCACAGGCACCACTACCTGTAGACATAACGGACAACATTCACCGAATATTTTGTGGTCTACAGCACATTTTTTCTTGACATGTCCCGGACATAGCAAGATACTTCGCACCCAGACTCGGGACCAACGCGAGCCTGACCGCCGATCCCAGCGCCGGCGGCTCTCGCGCGATGGCCGGACCGAGCCAGCCGAAACAAGACCGGAGCGCCCTCTTTTCAGACCGCGCCTCGATTTACAAAGCGGTCTTGGCGGCGCTTTTGCTTTTTTCGGATTTTGCGGCGACTTCGGGGGTCGAGGACGCTGTAGTTAGCGGCAAAAATTCCCTTCGTTTTCGTGTATCCCAGCGATACACGTGGACACATTTCCGGGCTGCACAGAGGTAAAATAGAGTGAGAACTCTTTTTCCTCTCGCAGCCGCGGCCAACTATTGGCGGATCGCCCACCACAGGCGGGCATCGCTGCCAGCGCGGAGGCAGAGATGGCGGAAGCACGTACAGCACTGAACGCTCAGGTATCCATGGAACAGCAAGCCACAATCAAGCGCACCACCGGCCTTGAATTTCAGCGCCGCTTCACTGACGGAAAGGTCGCCCCGTTCGACAAAGTCGAATGGGAGCACCGCACGGCACTCATAGGCAATGATAAAGGGCAGGTTATCTTCCGTCAGGAGAATGTCGAGATCCCTAAAGGCTGGTCGCAGACCGCGACGAACATCGTCGCCTCCAAATATTTTCACGGTAAGCCAAATACGCCCGAACGCGAAGGCTCCGTCCGCCAGTTGATCGGCCGCGTGGTCGACACCATCGTCCGCTGGGGCGACGAGGGCGGCTATTTCGCGAGCCCCGAAGCCAAGACCGCCTTCCGCGATGAACTTGCACACCTGCTCGTTGAGCAGAAGATGGCTTTCAACTCGCCCGTCTGGTTCAACGTGGGGGTCCAAGCCAAGCCACAGTGCTCGGCCTGCTTCATCAACTCCGTCCAGGACAACATGGAGTCCATCATGAACCTGGCGAAGACCGAAGGCATGCTCTTCAAGTGGGGCTCCGGCACCGGCACGAACTTCTCTTCGCTTCGCGGCAGCCACGAATCGCTCTCCGGCGGCGGCATCGCTTCTGGCCCTGTCAGCTTTATGAAGGGTTTTGACGCGTTCGCCGGCGTCATCAAGAGCGGCGGCAAGACGCGCCGCGCAGCCAAGATGGTGATCCTCAACGTCGATCACCCGGATATCCTCGAATTCATCGAGTCAAAAACGAAGGAAGAGCGCAAGGCCCACGTCCTCGTGGAACAGGGCTACGACGCTTCCATCGACGGCGAAGCGTACTCCTCCGTCTTCTTCCAGAATGCGAACCACTCCGTCCGCGTCACCGATGAATACATGCAAGCCTGCGAAGAAGACCGCGATTGGTGGACGCGCAACGTCGCAGACGGCAAGCCCGCCGACAAATATCGCGCCAAGGATCTTCTCAAGATGATGGCCGAATCCGCGTGGCAGTGCGGCGATCCCGGCATGCAATATGACACTACGGTGAATCGCTGGCACACCTGCAAGGCCACTGACCGCATCTACGCGTCCAATCCGTGCTCCGAATACATGTTCCTTGACGACACGGCCTGCAACCTCGCCTCGATCAATTTGCTCAAGTTCCTCGGCTCGAACGGCGTCTTCGATGTCGATGGTTTTAAGCACGCCGTTGACGTCACCATCACCGCGCAGGAAATTCTCGTCGACAACGCCAGCTACCCCACCGACCGCATCGCGCGCAATTCGCACGACTATCGCCCGCTCGGCATCGGCTACGCCAATCTTGGCGCCCTTCTAATGTCGCTGGCGCTGCCTTATGACTCCGATGGCGGCCGCGATTTCTGCGGCGCCGTCACCGCGCTTATGACTGGCGAATCCTACGCGCAATCCGCGCGCATCGCCGAAAAGATGGGCCCGTTCGGTGGCTACCTGCGCAATCGCGAATCGATGCTCGGCGTGATTCGCATGCATCGCGATTCCTTGCGCCCGATCAAGCCCGAAAACGTCCAGCCCTCGCTGCTCAATGCCGCGCAGGAATCCTGGGACACGGCGCTCGCCCTCGGCGAACGCTTCGGTTACAAAAATTCCCAAGTCTCCGTCCTCGCACCGACCGGCACCATCGGCTTCATGATGGATTGCGACACCACCGGCATCGAGCCGGACCTCGCGCTCGTGAAGCACAAGCGCCTGGTCGGCGGCGGCATGATCAAGATCGTCAACAATACCGTGCCGCAAGCGCTCCTGAAGCTTGGCTACGCGCCGGAAACGGTCGCTGCGATGGTCGATTACATCGACGCCAACGGCAAGATCGAAGGTGCGCCCGGCTTCAAGCCCGAGCATCTTCCCGTTTTTGATTGCTCGCTCGCGCTTCCCGGCGGTCGCTCAATTTCATGGCGCGGCCACCTGAAGATGATGGCCGCGGCGCAGCCGTTCCTCTCCGGCGCGATCAGCAAGACGATCAACATGCCCGAGGAGTCTACCGTCGAAGACATCATGCACGCCTACACCGAATCGTGGACGTTCGGCCTGAAAGCCGTCGCAATCTATCGCGATAATTCCAAGCGCTCGCAACCGCTCATGGCCGCCGGCAAAAAGGGCGAAGAAAAATCCGCCGGCGCAACGGCAATCGCTCCTGCTCCAGCAGCGCAAACCGCCGTTCCCGCGCCGCCTGAGCAGCAGGAGCTTTTCGCGCGCAACGCGAAGCGTCGCAAGCTGCCCAATGAGCGCACGTCAATCACACACAAATTCTCCGTCGGCGGCCACGAAGGTTATCTCACCGTCGGCAAATACGAAGACGGCGCGCCTGGCGAAATCTTCATCAAGATGGCGAAGGAAGGCTCCACGCTTTCCGGCATCATGGACGCCTTCGCCCTATCCGTCTCGATCGCGTTGCAGTACGGCGTGCCGCTCCGCGCGCTCGTCGATAAATTCTGCAACTCGCGCTTCGAGCCCTCGGGCTACACCGGCAATCCCGAAATCCGCTATGCAAAGTCCGTGGTCGATTACATTGGCCGCTGGCTCGGCGGGAAATTTATCTCTGCGGATTATCTCGATCACGATGCCTCGGAAGCCATTCCGGCCGCCTCATCCGCGCCGGTCGTTGCTCCCGGCATGGCCCGCGCCTCCGAACCTGAGCAGTCCGCGCGCGACCGGTCGGCGCTCGAGAGCGCGCCGCTCTGCTCCGAATGCGGCATGCGCATGACGCCCAACGGCAGTTGCTACAAGTGCCAAAATTGCGGCTCAACCTCCGGCTGCAGCTGAGTAGCACTGCTTCGCGTAATGTAGCTCAGGTGGGCTGCGGTCTTTGCAGCCCGCCTGAGGGTTCTCTCGCTACCCGAGTTGCTAAACCACCGCCCCAAAATGTCGCCTTTCCGTGCATCGGCCAAAGAGGCGCGTTAGGGTCCACCGGGAGGTAGGGCATATCCACAGGTATTGGCGGCGGCGCTGTCCTTGAATAGAAACCTACGCTTGACCACCTCCAGTGAGTGATTTCGCTCACAAGACCCTGTTCTGTGGGATTCTGGTGAATGTATTCCAGCTTCTGCCAAAAGTCGCCGACTCGCCGTGGAATGAAATCGAAATATCGCGCCTGCCAGATCGGCCCGCGTGCACTCCGCGCCTTCGCAATAGCCAGCGCCGATTGAGCCTTCCAATGCTGCATAAGTTCCGGCAGAGAACAGAAAAATGCTCCAATCAGCATATGTGCGTGGTCCGGCATCACAACGTAGGCGTGCAGACTGAACCGGAATCGTGATCTTGTTTGTTCTAATGCGCTGAGGCAAATATCTCGTTCGGCAGGAGAAAGCACGGGA
>DATEME010000360.1:0-13693 GCA_035275865.1 Candidatus Acidiferrales bacterium
GTCACACCCTGAATTCTCGAACTCCAGTTCTGATTTCCGTTCACCATCTGGGCGTTAGCTCCGACTGAAGGGGTTTCTGCGATGACGTTGGGAACCTGAGTTCGAATGGCTTCGCCGTCGTCAGCAGTGAGGGTCTTCGTGGCGCCGCCGCCCAGGCGCACACCACCCTGATTGACGCTGCCGGCCATAACCATAATCATGTTGTCGCCCAACGACTTGATCTGGTTCTGAACCTGTTGGCCCGCGCCCTGACCGATGGCCACGGTGCAGATCACGGCGCCGACACCTATGATGATGCCGAGCATGGTCAGGATCGTGCGCATTTTGTTGCGGGCCAGAGCTCTTAGAGCCACTCGAATGATTTCTCTCAGGTCCATGGTTCTTCTCCTCGCCTAGGCGCTCAAGCCTACCGGCCGAAGCCGCCGCCGCGGCCACCGAACCCACGGCCAGGTTGGGCAGCGACAACTGCCGTTTGCGCCGCAGTGACGAACTCGTCGCCTTCCTTCACATCGCCCTGCACAATCTGCGTGTACGAGTTGTCTGTGATTCCGGTCTGAACCGCCACCGGAACAAGGGAATTGTCGGTCGGTGAAATCTTCCACACGGTCTGCCAGCCGCCCAAGTGCGTCGCGGACGCCTGTCTCGAGATGTCGTACTTTTTAAATAGCGCCTGCTGTTGATCGCGGGAAATTGTCGGCTTGAACGTGAGCGCCGCGTTCGGCATGCCTAAAGCGTTGTGGGCGTAGCCGGTCGGAATCGTCACGTATGCCGTTTCTCCGGGAAGTAGCTTTTCATCCGGGTTACTGAAATCGATGACCGTGTTATAGGTCACCACGTTCTGCACCGTAGTCGGATTCAGGCGGATCGACACCACGCGTCCGGTGAACTGATCGTTGGGGAAAGCGTCGACTTGGAAGGTAACAGTCGCGCCGAGCGTGATATTTCCTGTGTCCGATTCATCCGTCGCCGCATAGACGAGCATACGCGTCAGGTCCTGAGCAATGGAGAACAGGTTCGGCGCCGAGAGGGACGCGGCGACCGATTGACCAGGATCAATGCTGCGAGAGACCACAGTCCCACCGATGGGAGCGAGAATCGTGGTGTATTTGAGATTCGTCAGGGCAAGATCGAGGGCTCCCTGGTTGCCAGTTACCTGGGCTTTCGCCTGCTTGAGTTGGGCTTCGCCCTGAGCGACCTGCGCCTTCGCGGCTTCGACTGACGCCTGGGCCTGACCGAGCGTCGATTGCGTCAAATCGTTGGCGTCCGTCGAGACGATACCGGCCGAGAACAGATCTTGTGATCGCTTCGACGTTGCCGTTTCATATCTCACGTTCGCCTCAGCCTTCGTGAGGTTCGCCTGATCCGCCTGAAGATTGGCCGCCAATGTAACCAGATTGTCCTGTGCATTCTGCAAATTGGCGCGCGCCTGCAAAACCTGCGCTTCGAAGACCGTAGGATCGAGCTGGGCCAGCACTTGGCCCGCTTTCACGCGCGTGTTGTAATCCGCGAAAATATACTTCACGGTCGCGGAGACGTACGAGCCTACCGTCGTCGTGGTCAGCGGGTTGATCGTCCCGGTCGCCTGTACCACGGACGTAATGTCGGTGTGCCGCACCGGTGAGGTCGTGTATTTCGGCGTGTCGGCATTAGTCTTCGAGTAATACCAATAGCCGCCTCCTACGAGGATGAGTGCCAGCACGATCAGGTAGGGCAGCTTATGGTTCTGAAACGATGTTTTTAGTGACATAGTTCTCTCTGTTGTTCGGGAAGTCGATTCGCTTGTTTCTGGAAAAACTCGGAACGCTTACCTCTCCCGCGATTGTATTGACGTGCAGATGGGCGATTAGGTTACCGCGAATTCGCCCGCCCTCAAATTCTATTTTGGCGTCTCAGGGTTTGTGCTGCGTGGCCACCGTCCCTGCATGAGCTACGGTGGGATTCTTTGTCAAATTGCGCGCCAGAAACAATCCGCTTTTTCCACCTGTGAGCACATCCAAATCGCCGTCGCCATCGATATCAAGCACCTGCATTTCGATGCCGCCGCCCATTCGCCCGTCATAGTCGATCAGGTGGCGGATCCATTCCACGCCCTGCCCGGCCTTCCGGTATTCGTACCAATACACCCCGAGAGGCTCGCGTTCTCCTGGATCGCTCCCATTATGAGCCATATATCTCTTGCCGACAACAAAGTCCAGGTGCCCGTCGCCGCGGAGATCGGCGAGTGCCGAAGAGTGCGCTTGCGACCAGCTGTAGTCGATATTGTGCTTGGTCCATTGCCCGTTTTCGCCCTGCTCCAGCCAGAAGATCCCATAGTCATGCGCGCAACTCGTGAGAATGTCGTTCCGGCCGTCGCCGTTTATATCCAAAGCATAGATGAATGCCAGATCGCCGCGCGTGCCCGAAGGCCGCTCTGGAGCCGCAGCGGATTCCAATCCGCGCCCGCGCCCCGGCGGTGCACCCGCCTCCAGTCCGCAAAATCCGACTCCCGCGGTCGCATCCCAATCGGGATGATATTTCCATTCGCCGTTGTTCAGGTCGGCGGGCGCCTCAAACCATCCCTTTGGCGTAAGAATGTCATTGCGTCCATCGCCGTTCACGTCTCCTACTCCGATACCGTGTCCGTAACTCTTGTCGCTGACAACATGGCGCACGAAGCCGCCGTTTTTCGGTTCGTACCAGGTGAGTGGCGCGCTTTGGCTGCCCCATTCGGGAATCACATCCTGTTTCTTGCCGCTATTGGTCAAGTCAACCAGGAACGCAAATTCGATGGGATTGCCGGAATCGATGATGCTTTCAGTCCACTCCCCACCGGCCTTCCCAGGATTCTTCCACCACGAAATCTTCTTCGCGAACCAGCTAACGCTCACGATGTCGGGATAGCCGTCGCCATTCACGTCAATCGGCAGATCCGCAAAATTATCGATGTAATTGCCCGTGAAGTTTAGGTCGCGGAATTTGTGCTTCTTCGTCCACGTCGGTCCTTCATACCAATATTCGCCCGAAATGATATCCGGATGGCCATCGTGATTAATGTCCGCTACCGCAGCGGTTTCGCTCGCGCCGGGATCGATCATCTGGATCTGGAAGGGAATGTCGGGCGGACGGCTATCCGCCATCGCAAACAGCGCAGTAAGGCCGATCAACACGAGTAATTTGCGCACTTCTCTCTCCCTTTCATTACGAAAATCTTTCCGGCTCGTCGTGCTGTGGAGAAATTACGTCTAGTGCGCCGCGAATGCAAGCGGCGTTTGCATTTCCTGCGACTCGGGCCGTCCGTGCTAAAGTGGGCTGCTTCAAACGCTTCGATCTTTCTCAGTGATGGAGGGGAAGTGGCTTATCGCGATCTGCGGGACTTTGTGCGCGCACTTGAAAAGCACGGCGAATTAACACGCATCTCGACCGAGGTCGATCCGGTCCTCGAGATTACAGAAATCACGGATCGTTGCGTAAAGGCCGGCGGCCCTGCGCTGCTTTTTGAGCGGCCAAAGGGCTCGTCGTTCCCCGTCGTTACCAACCTCGTTGGAACCGAGCGGCGCATGAACCTAAGTCTTGGGGTTGATTCCCTGGATGCCGTGGCCGCTCGCATCAGCTCGTTTCTCGACATGCAATCGCCGCAGGGACTGCTGGAAAAAGTGAAAATGCTGCCGAAGCTCGCCGAGATCGGCTCTTTTTTCCCTAAGACCGCCCGCAGCGGCGCCTGCCAGGAAGTAATAAAGACCGAGGGCTTCTCTTTGCGCGAATTTCCAATTCTCCAGTGCTGGCCTCAGGATGCCGGCCGCTTCATCACCTGGCCCATGGTGATCACAAAGAATCCGGAAACAGGAAAGCGCAACGTCGGTTGCTATCGAATGCAGGTTTACGATGATCGCTCCACGGGAATGCATTGGCAGACGCAGAAACATGGCGCGGAGCATTACCGCAGCGCGCGGAGCAAATCGAAAGGCGGCAAGCTTGAGGTGGCTGTCGCCATTGGTTCAGACCCGGCAACTTGCTTTGCCGGCATCCTGCCCGTGCCCCCGGATATGGATGAATTCTTGTTCTCCGGCTTCCTCCGAAGCGACCCGGTCGAGCTCGTCCGCTGTAAGACGGTCGATCTTGAAGTCCCCGCGAATGCCGAGATCGTATTGGAGGGCTATGTTGATTTGGGTGAACTCCGGACGGAAGGTCCATTCGGTGACCACACCGGCTTTTACTCCCTTGAAAGCCAGTTTCCCGTATTCCACGTCACCTGCGTAACGCATCGTAAGGACCCGCTTTACCTCACCACAATCGTCGGGCCGCCGCCGCAGGAGGATTATTTCATTGGCCATGCTATCGAACGCGTTTTCCTGCCCGTGATGAGGATGCAGCATCCGGAAATCGTCGATGTGGCGATGCCGGCGGAGGGTATTTTTCAGAACCTGATGATCGTTTCAATCCGCAAGAGCTATCCGGGCCACGCGCGAAAGACGATGAATGCAATCTGGTCGCTCGGGCAAGCGATGTTCACGAAGGTAATCGTCGTCGTCGATCATGACGTGAACATTCAGGACTCGAGCGAGCTCGTTTGGAAAGCGTTGTGCGCGATCGATCCCGAGCGCGACATTCAATTTGTTCTGGGGCCCGTCGATACTCTCGATCACGCCGCGCGTCGGCCGGACTTCGGCTCGAAAATGGGAATCGACGCCACGCGCAAATGGCCGGAAGAAGGCTACAGCGGCCGCTGGCCCGACGAAATCAAAATGGACGCTGCAACGAAGCGCCGCGTCGAAGAATTATGGCCGAAACTTGGACTCGACTTCACGAAGAAAAGGTAAACTTTTAGACAACTCCCCTAAGCCCCGGCGCAACCTGAGACGCGGCCATTTCCCCTCCTAACACACACAAAGCAAGGGGGTTGCTCTTCAAGTCTCATCAGTCTCACCAGTGGGTACTGGGGTTTTACCAACAGCACACGCGGCGAATCCGTAGCTTGACACTAGTAGACGCGGATGCAATAAACGAGTCACGGGGAGCGCGAGTACCAGTAGTAGTAGTACCAATGTCGCGCGGCTTGGGCAGCCACCCTTCGGGCTTTTGGGGAAATAGCGTTTCAGTTAGCACGAACCGCACTTTTTCCCACGTTTGTGCAAATTGCCTGTCAAGCGTTCGGCAGGGTTAGTCGAAACAAGGAGTGAGAGGCCGCACGAATGTTCAATAAAGCGAAATCACTGGTCGGCCTGGATATCGGCTCCAGTTCGGTCAAAGCCGTTGAGTTGAAGAAGACGAAAAACGGTTACGAGCTGGTCAGCTTCGGACTCGAACCGCTTGCGCAGGACACCGTCGTGGATGGCGCCATCATGGACGCGCCCTCGGTGGCCGAAAAGATCATTTCGATCTTCGATGCCCAGAAGACCAAATCGAAAGATGTAGCCACTTCCGTTTCGGGCCATTCCGTCATCGTCAAGCCGGTGAAGATGCCGTTGATGACCGAGGAAGAGCTGTTCGACCGGATGCAGGTGGAAGCCACGCAGTACATTCCGTTCGACATCGCCGACGTTAACCTGAGCCATCAACTTCTCGAGGCGACCGAGAACCAGATGGACGTTCTTCTCTGCGCCGTGAAGAAGGACAAGATTTTGAATCACACGAACGTCCTTGCACAGGCCGGCAAGACGCCGGTTGTGGTCGATATTGACGCCTTTGCGCTTCAGAACTGCTATGAGGTGAACTACGACGCGGATCCTTCGCAAGTCGTGGCGCTGCTCAATGTGGGCGCGAGCGTCATGAACATCAATATTGTTCGCGGCTGGACGCCGCTTTTCACGCGCGACGTTTCGGTTGGCGGCAATCAATATACGGACGCGCTTCAAAAGGAACTCGACCTCAGCTTCGAGGATGCGGAAAAGCTCAAGATGGGCGGCACCCTGCCCGGCGTGAGCGACGAGCAGCGCACATCGATTCTGCGCTCCGTCTCGGACATTCTGATTCTCGAAATCCAAAAGACCTTCGACTTCTTCCGCGCAACGGCCAGCGGCGAGAACATCCGCCGGATTTACGTTGCGGGCGGGACGGCACGCGTACCCGGGTTGCTGGATCTTCTCAAGGAAGAGTTCGCGATGCCGGTGGAAGAGCTCTATCCGTTCCGCAAGGTTGCGGTTAATGCCGGGCGTCATGACGAAAACCAGCTTCGCGACTTGGCGCCGCGCTTGGCCATTGCAGTCGGCCTCGCGCTGAGGAGTTTTGACACCCCATGATTCGGATCAACTTACTAGGTCAGACACGGCCGAAGGCGGCCAAGACGGCGGTTCCCGTCGAGGCGACGATGCAGGCGGTCATGGCGATCCTCGCTCTTGCGGCTGCAATCGTCGTTTTGGGAATCATCTACTACCAACAGACCAGCGAGTACAACAAGACCGAAGCAAGAATCACCGCGCTGAAAGCCGAGAAGGCCAGCCTCCAGCAAGTGAAGCAGGACGTCACTCGCTTTGAGAGCCAGAAGGCCACCCTCCAGCAGCGCATCGACGTCATTGAGGCTCTCCAGAAGAACCGCTCCGGCGGCCAGGACCTCCTTCAAATGGTGGCCAACACGGTTGTTCGCGTCGATGAGCTCTGGCTCACTTCGTTGACTCGCACCGGGAATTCCATCGACGTTCAGGGCGAAGCAGGCAACATCAGCGCCGTCGCCAATTTTATTACCCAAATGAAACGTTCAGGCTATTTCGACAACGTCGAGATTAAGGATGCAAAGGAAAATGACCTCCGGCCGGGAGTCGAGACCTATGAGTTCAGTATGTCGGCGACGATCAATGCCGCCGGCATAGCCGCAACTTCCGGTTCCGGCCAAGCGCAGCCGGCATCCACACTCCCGCCTGCCTCGGCGAAAGGAGCGGTCAGCCATGGCATCTAATTTTCGTGAATGGCCTTGGCCTCTTCAGGGCCTTCTGTATGTAGCCGGGGCGATCGTACTCGTTCTCGTCGGCCTCTACGTCCCGGGATCTCCGGTCGCAGGTGTACGTTCGCAGTTGGAAGCCGCCCAAGCGGAAGAAAAGCCGCTGAATGACGAGGTCGCAAGCTTGCGCGTTTACAAACAGCGCCGCGCCGAACTCCAGTCCGAAATGGATGCTCTGCAAAAGCAGCTGGCCACTTTGCAGACCATCGTGCCTGAGGATAAGCAAGCCGACCAGTTCATCTTGATGGTCGAGCGGGAAGCCCTCTCTTCAGGCGTCTCGATCCGGTCGCTTGCTGCTATGCCGATCGCGACGAAGCCTTACTACTTCGAGATGCCTTTCCAGATAACGGCTGACGGCCCTTATTTCGCGGTGCTCGACTTTTTCGGCCGTCTTGGGCGCCTTTCCCGAATCATTAACATCGGCGATTTGAAACTCGGTGCGATTGCCCACGGTGGCGCGGCCGGCGCTTTCCATATGACTCCTGGAACATCGGTAGCCGGAAGCTTTTCGATAACCACGTTCTTTACGCAGTCAGCCGATCAGAAGCCCGCTGACAGCGCGACAGGAAAACACTAGGGTGGTAGTGACGATGAAACTTGCAAAAACGATTGCAACGGCTCTTACGGCGCTAGCCATCGCGCTTTGCCTCGCTGGCGGCGCTCCGGCCCAGACGAAGGCTGCGGTTCATAAGCCAGGACCACAGAATTCCACTGCGAAGCCTGCTGTCGCGGTTCCCTCAAAGCCAAGCCCGAAGCCTGCCGCAGCGGCTCCCTCAAAAACGATGCCTGTCGCATCCGCGCGGAAAACGGAAGCGAAGCCAATGACGCCGAAGCCGGTTGCGGGGGCTAAGCCTGCCGTCGCGAAATCGGCGAAGGAGAAACCCGCCTCCGCGAAGCCCTCCGTAGCCAAATCGGCTGCTCCCGAGGCGGCCACGAAGAACAAGGCGTCTGTCGGCATGACGGCAAGCCCGGATCAGGCTCCTGCGGTCTCGCATGCAGACAACATCGTCGCGAGGCGCGATCCCTTTGTCTCGCTCGTGAATGTTCAGAAAGAGGGCGGCGGCGGTCCCAACTTGCCTCCCGGTAAGGCCGGGCTGGTGGTTGCCACAGTCCGTGTTGATGGCACCGTGAAGTCCGGTGACGATTTGATTGCAGTGGTCTCCAATCCCGAACGGCACGTTTATTTCGTCCGCGAAGGGGACCATCTCTATGACGGAAACGTGAAAAGGATCGATCTTGACGGCGTCACTTTTCAGGAAGACTCGAAAGACGCTTTCGGGAAGCCGGTCGTGCGTGAAGTGACGAAGCGAATCTACGCGAGTGCAGGAGAGCAGCAATGAGGATCATCTGGCGGGGTTGGGGGTTGAGCGCGATCGTTGCGGCCAGCCTGTTCGTATCTAGCGGGAATCTTCGTGCGGCCGATCAGCCGGTCGTTCACGTGAAGACTGTCGTGAAGGACGGCGGCGTGCGCCTCGAAGCTCAGGCCACCGGCCCATTTGACTACACTGCCTATCGGCCGAGCGAGAATCTCTTCGTGCTCGATCTGAGCGGCGTTTCGTCCGGCGATCCTGTCGGCGCGCGCATCGTGCCCTCGGACCTCGTGAAGAGCTATCGTCTTGTTCCTTATGCCGAAGGCAACAGGTCGATGGTTCGCCTCGAGGTGCTCCTTGCACAGGGGCTCGAGCCGGACGTTCAAAAGACCGATTCGCAAGATCTGATCCTTACGGTTTCGCGCTCGGCAAACGCGGCGGCCGGTTCGGCGGTTGTCGCGCCGTCGGTCACGCCAATCGCGATGAAGTCCGCGAGCCAGAACTCGGCGAGTTTGATTCGCAATGTTACCGTCACCGAAAACGCCGGCAAGACGGAGGTAACAGTGTTGGGATCGGCTCCGCTCGATGTTCATCCAATGCGCCTCGCAAATCCTGATCGGCTGGTTCTCGATTTCCCATCCGCTCATTTGGTTGCGTCGCAGAAAAGAATCTCCAGCGATCTCCAGCCTGTGCGCGAAGTGCGTATGGCGCAATTTACGCCGGATACTTCGCGCGTCGTGGTCGATATGCGCCAAGGCTCTGCCTATGAAATTCATTCCGTGGGTAATGCGGTAACCGTATCGTTCGCCCCCGGCGCAGTATCGGCTCCCGCGGCCGCCCCGGTTTCAAACGGCCCCGCCTCCAATCTGGACACGGCACAGAACGTCAATACCAAGAGCGCCCCGAAATTCGCTCGCGTCAGCGCGGACGTTCCGCCGCCTTCTGTTGCTCTTCCCAAGCAGTTGACGCAGCCCTCCGCGGGCCTGGCCGCTCAGGACGGCGGACAGATTCAGGTGGGCGGGGCAATGGCCGCGGCTTCGCAAGCCTCGTCTGCAGGCTCTGCGGCAAGCAGCACGTCTTCGAACGGCTCTGCCTCCGAACCTGCCTCGTCGGCGCCGGCTGGCTCTCCCATGACCTTTGCCGGTGGGTCAAGCGCCGCTGCAACGCCGCCCGCATCGACAAAATATACGGGCGACCCGATTTCCGTGAACCTGAAGGATGTGGACCTCGCCGACTTCTTCCGCCTCATTCACGAAATCAGCGGGCTCAACGTTGTCGTCGACCCCTCGGTGAAGGGCTCATTGACGATCGTATTGGACAACGTGCCGTGGGATCAGGCTCTCGATATCGTGCTGAAGAACAACGATCTCGATAAACAGCTCGATGGCAACGTGCTCCGCATCGCCACTCGTGCCACGCTAAAGGCCGAGGCTCAGGAAGCCAGCGATCTCGCCAAGGCGCAGGCGGAAGCAGCGGACGTAGTCACCACAACACGCGTGCTCAGCTATGCCAAGGCCACTACGATTGCCACGACGCTGAAGAAGTTCCTCTCGTCGCGCGGCGATATCCTCGCGGATGATCGCTCGAACACGCTGATCATCCGCGACATTCCCAGCACTTTCCCCGTAATCGATAACCTGCTACGCCAGCTTGATCGCAAATCGCAACAGGTGGAAATCGAAGCTCGCGTGGTCGAAGCCGATCGCTCCTTCGCGCGCGACATCGGCACGGCTTTTGGAGTGGCGGGCAGGGCATTGACTTCCAACAATGTTAGCGCGGTTGGGGGTAGCGGCCTTGTCGGTGCGACAAACGTCCAATTCACGCCACCACCGTGCCCACCCATTGTCATTGGCACTTGTACCACGGGCGCAAGCTCCTCGGCTCAGGGAGTCTCCATCCCATTGCTTACAAACTTGAGCGCTAGTGCGCCGACGAGCGGTGTCCAATATTTGTTCCAGTCGGGGAACTTCGCCTTAGACTCCCTAATCGACGCGGCCGAGAGCAAGGGCGTCGGCAAGCTGCTCTCCCAGCCGAAAATCATCACCCAGAACAACGAAAAGGGCACCGCAAAGGACGGTACCAAGATTCCGGTGCAGACCGTCGTCAACAATACCGTCTCCGTGCAGTTCGTCGACGTCGTGCTCGAAATCGACGTGACTCCCCAGATCACGGCGGACGGCACCGTTTACATGGACGTGACCGTTGAAAACGACCAGATCGACAACGGTATTCCGTACGTCCAGGGCATCCCTGCGATCACCACGCAGTCCGTGGAAACCAAGGTCACCGTGAACGACGGCGCTACTGTCGTCCTCGGCGGCATGTACGTCACCAACCAACAAACGTCGATCAGCGATGTGCCGTTAGTAGGCTCGCTACCAATTATCGGCAATCTCTTCAAGCGCACGCAGGTGAGCACAAAATCCGACGAGCTCTTCTTCTTCATCACTCCGCGGATTCTTCCGAGCTAATATTGGAGGATGACGCCAAGAGTTTCGACCCGTAACGCCGACGACGATAAACGCAAAACATCCAAAGAGGGGGAACTCGAATCCCCCTCTTTTCCTTTTCGAGAGCGCCTCTCGCAACTCCGCAAAGTCCTCGCAGCGGACGCGCTTCTCGTTTCGCTCCCTGCCGACATTCTTTACCTATGCGGTTTTTCAGGCAGCGCCGGACTGCTCCTCGTCGAGCCGTCGCGTTCCACTCTCTTCACTGACAGCCGCTACACATTCCAATCACGCCAGGAAGTGAAAGAAGCTCGCGTCGTAATCGCAAAAAGGGGCCTCTTGAACGCCGCCGCCGCCCGCCTTAGCGCGCGCCGCGGGCGCATCGCACTAGCCGCCTCTCTAAAACACCTTACCGTAGCGCAGCGCGACGCTCTTGCCGCCCGCCTCGGCAAGCGTCTTCGCTGGAGCGACGACAATGGCGCAGTCGAGCGCCTCCGCGCCCTGAAGTCGCCGCCGGAGCTGGCCATCATGAAGGACGCAGCCGTCCTCATCAGCCGCGTCTTTCAAAAAATCGTGCCTCGCATTCGCCCCGGCGTCACAGAATTGGAGCTCGCCGCGCGCATTGAATACGAAATCAAGCTTCTCGGCGGCTCCGGCCCGTCCTTTGAGACGATCGTCGCCGCAGGACCCAGATCAAGCTGGGCACATGCGCGCCCTTCTTCCAAGCCGTTGGCTAAAAACGAGTTGGTCGTCCTCGACCACGGTGCTATACTCCGCGCTTATTGCAGCGACTTAACGCGCACCGTGTATGTGGGCCGCGCGCCGAGTCGCATCAAGAGTTTATACGCCGCCGTGCTGGAGGCTCAGCAGGCGGCGAAGGCGGCCATCAAGCCGGGCGTGACCGCCGGCGCTGTGGACGCTGCAGCACGCGGCACTCTTAAACGCAGGCGCTTGGCGCAGTATTTTACGCACAGCACCGGTCACGGTTTGGGACTCGAGATTCACGAGATGCCCCGGATCGGCCGGGGCGAAAAAACCGTCCTTCAGGAAGGCATGGTAGTGACGGTGGAACCGGGCGTCTATCTCGATGGGGTGGGGGGCATCCGCATCGAGGACGATGTCGTCGTGACAAAGACCGGTGCAGTGGATCTCACAACAGCCCCGCGGGACTTTCTCGAACTCTAAATGGCGAAAAAAAAGAAGCAGGAACCAGGCGGGGATTACGTCGGCGGCGTAAATCTGACGGAAGTCGAGCGTCTTCTGGCCTTCATGCAGGCTCACGGCCTTGAGGAATTTGAATACCAGCAGGCCGATACCCACATCCGTTTGAAGAAGGCATTCGCGGGTTCCGGCGCAGCGCCCGCCGGATCGCCGCAGGCAGCAGCAACTGCTTCAATGACGCCCGCGCCCGCACCGACTTTTCTCGACGAGCCGGCTGCGGCCGTCGCCCATTTGCATACAGTTACCGCCCTCGAGACGGAAGATCTACACATCGTCAAATCACCGATCGTAGGCACCTTTTACGCCGCGCCCAGCCCGGATGCCGAGCCGTTCGTCGCCATCGGCTCGCGCGTGCAAACAGGACAAGTGCTCTGCATTATCGAAGCCATGAAGCTCATGAACGAGATTGAAGCGGACGCCTCGGGCGAGGTCGCCCGCATATTCGTCGAAAACGGTCATCCTGTAGAATATGGAGAGCCGCTTTTCGGCATTCGCACCAGCGGCAAAAAGTAGCGCCGGCTTGCCCTCGAAGAGGCTAGTGGCCGGCTTTTTCTCGGGGCTATGTTCAAGAAGATCCTTATTGCCAATCGCGGCGAGATTGCGCTCCGCGTCCTTGCAGCGTGCAAAGAGCTGGGCATCAGCACGGTCGCCGTCTATTCGGAGGCCGACCGGCATTCGCTTCACGTCCGTTTTGCGGACGAAGCCGTCTGCATCGGCCCCTCGCGCAGCTCCGAAAGCTATCTGAACATCCCGCAAGTCATCAGCGCCGCCGAAATCGCCAACGTCGACGCGATCCATCCCGGCTACGGCTTTCTCTCTGAAAATGCCAACTTCGCCGAGGTCTGCCAGGCCTCGCACATCGCTTTCATCGGTCCCACGCCGGACGTGATTCGCATGATGGGCGAAAAAGACCGCGCCCGTACCGAAATGGCCAAAGCCGGCCTTCCGATTATCCCCGGTAGCGACGGCGTCGTGCCCGACGAAGACGCCGCCGTAAAAACCGCCGAGGAAATCGGCTACCCGATCATGATCAAGGCCGCCGAAGGCGGAGGCGGCCGCGGCATGCGCGTCGTTCGTAATAAGCGCGAATTGCTCCCGAACTTCCGCACCGCGCGCGCCGAAGCCGAAAGCGCGTTCGGCAGCCCCAACGTTTACATGGAAAAGCTGATTGAGCGTCCGCGCCACATCGAATTTCAGGTCATGGGCGATCAGCATGGCCGCGTGATCCACTTAGGCGAGCGCGAATGCTCGCTCCAGCGCCGCCACCAAAAAGTTCTTGAGGAATCGCCCTCCGTCGTTATTGACCAGGCCACGCGCGATCGCATCGGCAGCCTGGTTACGAAAGCGCTGGAACGCGTCGGCTACACCGGCGCAGGCACCGTCGAATTCCTGCGCGAGGAATCCGGCAATCTCTACTTCATCGAAATGAACGCTCGCATTCAGGTCGAGCATCCTGTCACGGAAATGGTCACGGGCGTCGATCTCGTCAAATCGCAGATTCGCGTCGCCGCCGGCGAAAAAATCTGCGACGTTGTCGGCCATTTCGATTTTCGTGGCCACGCCATCGAGTGTCGCATCAACGCCGAGGATCCCGATACCTTCGTTCCGTCGCCCGGGCGAATCGCCACGTTCCGCGTTCCCGGCGGACCTGGCATTCGCGTCGACACCGCCGCCTACGCCGACGCCGTGATTCCTCCCTATTACGATTCGCTCATAGCCAAGCTCATTGCCTACGGACGCGACCGCGCCGAAGCCATCATCCGCATGCAGGTCGCCCTCGACGGCTTCGTCGTCGAAGGCGTGAA
>DATEME010000361.1:0-1577 GCA_035275865.1 Candidatus Acidiferrales bacterium
AATTGAAGTGGCAGAACATCGATGCAGATGATTTGCCCGCCCAGGTGAAGAAGTCTTTCGATGCCATGGTTGAAGCAGAGGCCGCGTTCAAGGCTGATTTGGAAAAGCTGCTGAAGGCCGAAGGTCATATGCCGGAGGACACGTTCCTGGTTATGAGCCGCAAGGGAAAACGTCTTGGGGTCGCGTTTGCAAGCACGCCACGAGGCGAAGGCGGAGCAGCGTCCCTGAAGTTCAAAACCAAATGAGCGGAAGCAGTGCTCACGTCCCGCTTCACGTGCGCGGCCGCCCAGTCTTCGACGTGCTCAACTTCCACATTTACGCAGTTGCCATCCGCGTCGGCGGACACTGGGCTGATGACGCGTCAGCCGTCTGGTCGGAGTTCAATTCCAGTAGAGTTTCTAATCCGCCGGTCGCAGGTTCGAATCCTGCGCCTGCATGAACGGCGCGAGCTGGTCGAAGTACTTTAGCACCAGCGCGATGTTTTCCTTGAACTGAATTGGCTTTGCGTTCTTGAGCGCCGTCTCGAGCTGCGCCAGGCCCTCTTTCCTTTCCGCCTCCGGGACGGATTTGTCGGCCTTGAGCGCCGCGATCTCATTCTTGATCTGTTCGGGTAGCTCGGTGAACTTCTTGGTCTGCGGGTCGATACCGGACATGATCATCGTGATATTCGTCAACACGTCGTCATATTGGGCGAGGCTCGCAAAGCCATTCTTCTTGGCGACAGCCGCGGCCTGCGCCTCCACCTTCGGATCTTCCGGTTTGTCCGACTCCGCGCCATCGTAGAGCTTGGCGATGTCCTCGTAGGCGGCCATGAAGTTCTGAATATGCTTGTCGGTGAGTTTGATCTGCTTCACCACCTCCTGCGCAGTGGCCGTGCCTGGATCAAACAGAGCGAGAGCCAGAAACGTCGAGAACAACGCACCCAGAAACCCCCGACGCGTGGACACTGCGGATCCGTTTCGAATGAGCGACATGGCATGTCCTCCATCTCGATACGTCGCTTGCACCCCACAATTTTGGCCGCGGCATGACCGCAACGCACGGATCGTGATGTTGATCTCCGATGTTTACGCCATTGTTATGCGATTATTGCCGCGGCACCCTGCGATCAAGGTTCTGCGCAGAGCGGGCATGGCGCATCAGAGCGGTGGCGTGATCCGCGCGCCATCGCCCCGCCTCGGCAGAAAATCTCCTCGCTCCACGACCCATTTACGGTTCCATCTTCACACCTAACTCGGTGTCTTTGGAACCGGAAGCAGCCCAAAGCCATTCGTTACGAGAGCGCGGCATACCGCCACGCCAATCATCGTCTCTGCAATCGGCGATTTTCATGGGAGATTAGCAAAATGGCTGCTCTCAGCATCAATGGACAGACTCATCAGGTCGATGTCGATCCCAACACCCCGCTGCTGTGGGTGTTGCGGGATACCATCGGCCTGACCGGCACCAAATACGGCTGCGGCATCGCCCAGTGCGGCGCCTGCACCGTCCATGTCGACGGCATTGCGATGCGCTCGTGCTCGGTGCCGTTGAGCGCGGTCGCGGGCCGGCAGATCACCACGATCGAAGGGCTGGCG
>DATEME010000362.1:0-5428 GCA_035275865.1 Candidatus Acidiferrales bacterium
ACGTGCGCGTCTATTCTCGATTTCGCTTCGCCCGGTCCTTTCGACCTGATCGTCTTCAGCGAAATCGGCTACTACTTCGATGCCGAGACGCTCTTCGCTTTGGCCCAGCGCCTCGTCAGCCACCTGGCCAATGACGGAATATTTCTGGCTGAGCACTGGCTCGGCGTCTCAGACGACCACGTGCTCGGCGGTCAGCGCGTTCACGAAATCCTGAGCAACATCCCGGCTCTCAGACATCAGCACGGAGAAATCCATCCGCACTTCCAACTGGACCGTTGGCGGCGCTTATGAACACCTGCCCGCGGAACGCATGCACTCTCATGCCTGCCGCTTCCCATGCTGCTGCCCGCGCCGTACGGTACGCGCTTTTGGGCTTGCCTGCCCGGACTTCTATTCCATTACCGCGTTCCCTCACGCCCGCCACCCAACTCAATAACTCTTCCCTACTCATGAAAACAAAGGAAAGCGACACGTTCTAATCGCAACCAAAACGGGCAAACGATGAATCCGAAATAGGGGCAATCTCTTATCGAGCGGCTTTTGCGTTCAGGTGAAGCGGCAAGTCCGCAAGGGTATCAAGCATCAGGTCGGGCGGATCGGCGCGCATGCTTTCAAGGCCGAGCCCGTACGTAACACCGCAAGACCATATTCCGGCATTGCGGGCCGTGCGGACATCGACGCCGGAATCGCCGACCATCATGGCTTCGTTTGTAGAGGCGCCGAGATCGCGCAAGAGAGTCTGAACGCCCACGGGATCGGGCTTCTTGCAGCTAAAACTGTTGCCTCCGTAAACGAAACGGAAGTAACGCGCAGCGTCGAGGCCGTTGAGAATCTCTTCGCTAAAGCGAACGGGCTTATTCGTCAGCACCGCCATGCTGCGGCCGCGCAACGCGTCCAGCGCTTCGCGCACGCCGGGATAGAGAACGGTGTTATCCAGCATGTGCGCCCTATAGTAAGCGAGGAAAAATTCCTGGGCGTGCTTGGCTTCCTCTTCGGCGTCTCCTGGTCCTAGCGCGCGGTGAATAAGCGCGGCCACGCCGTTGCCGACGTAGCTTTCAATTGTCTCGTGCGGGAGCAGCGGGCGACCAAGATGGTCGAGTGTGGCGTTGACGGAGTGAACGAGATCGAGCCGGGAGTCGATCAGCGTTCCGTCGAGATCGAAGATGAGAAGCCGGACGCCGGAAAATTCTGCGCGGAGCGATTCTGGATTTATGGATGTCTGGTTCGCCATAGGCTTTAACAAGTTTTATTTTATCCTACAAGGATAGAAGAGCGGACGATTCACATGCTTCCACGGTGCGCGGACGAACGAAACCAAGCCGAGGACGAAAGCGGCAAAAATAGGACAGCGGTCAAGAAAAAGAGGGCCGGACGAAGGCGCCCGGCCCCTGGATCTTTAAGCTAAATCAGGATTTGGCGATATCTGCAACGTGGATGGTTTTTGTCTTGGCGTCGTAAGTGCCGGTGACCTTAACCTTTTCGCCGGCGAACTCTTCCGGCTTTTTCTGATCGTCAAGCTGGTAAACAGCCTTCGTCGCGGTGTTATACAGCACGAACTTCCCGCCGCCCTTTACGCAGGCGAGAGTGCACTCCTTGGCGCCTCCCATAGCGGGATTGTGCGCTCCGGACTTTGCGCAGTTGCTGTCCATAATCTCTCCGGTAAACGATTTGGACTTGGCCTGCTGCGCGGCAATAGTTCCCCCGACGAACATTGCAACGGCCGCTACACAAATTGCGAGTTTCTTCATCATGTAAATTCCCTCCGTATCATTTGTGCAACTTCCTGGCCTCCCGGACGCCCCTGTCACTTTCCGGCGAGGATTGATGTTCCATTATGTGTAAACGTACGGCTAACACTGCACCGTAACCGCCCCGTGGTTCACCGGCTGGGTGAGGATGCCGAAGAGGCGGGTTCCGGCTCCGGGGTATTATGCAGCAAATCGAGGACGGCGCGGTAGATTTTCGCGCGGAGGTCGTAGCGCTCGGTGGCCCGGGTGATGTACCGAACCGACACGGCCACCCCGGCCCCGGCCGGGCGAACGCTCATCGCCGGATGTGCCGAAAAAGACTTCTTCACATAATACGGTGCGACGCGATTCCATTCGGCTTCCGCGACCCGCATGTTTTCGGCTGTTTCGGTGGCGACGATCTTCTGGATGGCTTCCGCCTTGGCGTAGGGATCCGCGCCCGTGACTTGCACTTCGATTTCGTCCCACATCCACTGGCCGGCCGTTGAGAAGTTAAAGAAGTGGCCCCGAATCGCGTAGTTATTCATGAACGAGACGCGACGGCCGGTGGGATGACCGGCATCCGCGCCGCTCCCCATTTCGAGCAAGACCGTATGGAATACGCTGATATCGACTACTTCCCCGCTGACGCCATCAATCTCAACCCAGTCACCGGGCCGAATTCCATTTCGTCCCATCAAGACGAACCAACCGAAGAACGCGAGTATGAAATCCTGCATGACGACCGTGACGCCCGCTGTGATCAAAGCGAGCATTGTGCCCAGGTTCGTAGGGACGCCGAACACGACGATCAAAATGGTGATGAAGGCCGCAGCCTGAATGACAAAAAGGGTCATGCCGCGGAATGTGTGCATCTGGCGGCGCTCCAGCGCCACGCGGGAAAAGACCCGCTGAACGGCCAAATTCACGATCCACGCCGCCATCGCGATCAGCAGAATCCACACGATCGAAACCAGAAGATCGTGCACGAACGCCTTTTGCCGCGTGCCGACGAACGCGGACCAACTCGCATAGATTGCGGCCAGTTGCTGCTCGGTGGCGATGCGCTTCGAGATCGATGCAGCTTCTTTCTGGTTGTCGCTCATGCGCTGCAGCGCCGCCATGCCATCCGGCGCGGAGCCGGCAGCTTGCGTCTGCTCCTGTCCCGTTGCCTGTAGCATCGCGTCGTGAGTATCGGAAAGGGCTTTCGCCCGCGCTAAGGCATCCTGCTGCGCCTGATCGAGCTGCTGCTTCTTCGCGCGGAGCGACGCGAGCGCCCGCCATTGAGCCACGGTGTTCCGGGATTGATCGCTTTCCGGCGAGCCCGCGTTGGAACCAAGGTCCACCTGTTTTTCCGCGTGCGCTTCGGAAGCATTGTGCTCATCAAGAAGCTGTTGAATGATTGCCTGCTTATCGGCGCCCGCTCGAATCAATTGCTGCTGCAAATCGCGGACGTCGTCCTGATCGAGCGAGAGCTGCGTTTGCACGATGGCAAGGGCCGTTTGGATGCGATCTTTTTCCGCAGCGGATGCTGAAGCGAGCTGCGCCGTGAGCCCCGTAACCACAGCTTGGTCGGCTGCGGCGGTTTCCTGTGCGGTCTTTAAGTCGGCCGCGACCTTTTTCATTTCGGCGCTAAGCGGTACGGGATGATTCTCGGCGTCGAGCGTAGCAATGGAAAAGGCGAGATCGACGGAATAGTCCGCGAGCCGCACCGCTTCCTGGGCATAGTCGCGTTCGCGCCTGGTGACCGCAAGCGGCGCCAGCGTCTGCGCGGTGTCCAGCACCGTCGTATCCACCAGCGAAGCGCTGCGCCGCGACTGCTGTGAATCGCGGAAACGACGGCGATAGTTGACCCAGTCGCGCGTGAAAAACGACGCCGCCATCGCCGAGAGCGTCAGCAGAGACAGCACTACCAGTGTGAGTTTCTCGTATCGTCGCATTGTTTAGAGGGGGGGCCTACGAGGAATTGTAATATGGCGCGGCCCGAGGCCAAGCAAAATTTATTGCCCAGATCCGGCGCGGCAACACTAGTGATCACAAGTCCAGCGGCAGCGGATTCTTCCCTGTAATCAGCCGTGCGGACCGGCCCCATGTGATGTAGAGCCAAGCCCACTGCACTGCGACCAGCAGCCGATTTTGAAATTCGACGATATTAAGCAGGTGAACAAAAATCCAAATCAGCCATGCAGGCAAGCCCGAAAGGCCGATCCAGTTAAGATCCGCGACAGCTTTCGCGCGGCCAATCACGGCGAGATTACCTTTGTCGAAGTAATGGAAAGGCGCGATCTTCTGTCCGTGCAGACGCGCACGAATCGCCCTCGCAACGTATTTCCCTTGCTGGATCGCCGGCTGCGCCACTCCCGGCAGCGGCTTGCCGGTCTGATGGCTGAAGTTTGAAAGATCGCCAATCACGAAAATTTCCGGATGCCCCGGGACCGTCATATCCGGCTCAACCATCACACGGCCCGCACGATCAATCGACACGCTCGCATCGGCGGCCATCAATTTACCAAGCGGCGACGCGAGCACCCCGGCGGCCCAAAGCACCGTGCGCGTGGGAATCGTGTCGGTGTGATCGCCTTCCCGCACCGTCACAGCATCTTGCTCGACGTTTGTCACAAAAGCGCCGGTCCGCACTGTCACTTTCAAGCGTTGCAGC
Source organism: Candidatus Acidiferrales bacterium (assembly GCA_035275865.1). Taxonomy (GTDB): domain Bacteria; phylum Acidobacteriota; class Terriglobia; order Acidiferrales; family UBA7541; genus Palsa-295. Next base: position 4,387 of record DATEME010000362.1, read on the forward strand.
ATTTTCTGCGCTGAAGCAGAAAGTTTCGGCGGATATACAGGCAAAACGCGGTCCGTTCCCTCGACCAAAACGATTTGGGCGCTTCTGGGATCGATCCGGCGGAAATCGTGCCGCAAACTGTCTGCCGCGATTTCAGCCAGCGCTCCCGCTAATTCCGCGCCGGTCGGCCCGGCGCCGACGATTACGAACGTGAGCCACGCGCGCGTCTTTTCAGGATCCGTCTCCCGCTCGGCAGCTTCAAAGGCAAGCAAAATCCGTCGGCGCATGTCCGTCGCATCCTCAACAGTCTTCAATCCGGGCGCATATTGCTCCCATTCATCGTGTCCGAAATATTGATGGCTCGATCCCGTGGCCACCACCACGGTGTCGTAATCGAGTGCGCCATCACTGAGAATCACGCGCTTGTTCGCTACATCTATGCGCATCGCCTCGGCCAGGAGCACCCGCACATTCTTTTGTTTTCGCAGGACATTTCGCAGCGGCGAAGCGATATTCGCAGGCGAAAGCGTTCCCGTAGCGACCTGATAGAGCAGCGGCTGAAAAAGATGGTAGTTGCAGCGGTCAACGAGCGTGACATCGACAGGCGCTCCCTTCAACTTCAGCGCTGCGCCAAGCCCGCCAAATCCTCCACCCAGGATTACTAGACGATGCCGGTCCGCCACTGCGTTCACCTCCAGATGAAGAGACAAAATGTGCTGTCACTTTTCGGATGCTAGACGTGGAGCCTCGGATGCAGCATTTTAAAAACAGCGGTCAAACTATTTTTCGCGGCGCGGTTTCTTCGCCGGTTCCTGAGGGCGCTCGAAACGATAGCCCAACCAAGGTTCGGTGATGATGTAGCGCGGCACCCCCGGATCTGGTTCGACTTTTTTCCGCAACTGATTGATAAAAACGCGCAAATACTCCGTTTCCTCGCCGTAGTCAGGCCCCCAAACCGCCTGCAGAAGGCGGCGATGCGGAATCGCCTTACCCTGATTCGCAACGAGATGGCGCAACAATTCAAATTCCTTCGGCGTGAGACGCACGTTGTTCCCGCGCACCA
>DATEME010000363.1:0-5299 GCA_035275865.1 Candidatus Acidiferrales bacterium
ATGCAGTCGATCGCCTTAAGTTACGCAACACCGCGCAAACGCCTCATCGCCATCGAGACCGATCCCTCACTCGCCGAGAATCTCCGCGCCCAAGTCGCCGCCCATCCCGAAGAATGGCCCAACGTCGAATGGCCCAACGTCGAAATCGCCGAAGGTGACGTTCTCTCGCTCGATCTCCTCGCGCTCGCCCGCAGCGCGGGTCTTCGCGAAAACGAAAAATTCCGAGTCTACGGCAGTCTGCCCTATTACATCACCTCGCCCATCCTCCATCACCTCTTTCAATGGGCTGACCAGATCGCCTCCATCCACATCGTCATCCAACTCGAAGTCGCCCAACGCGTCGTCGCCAAGCCCGGCACGCGCGATTACGGCTATCTCTCCGTCGCATGCCAGTACTACACGCGTCCCGAGATTGCCCTCAAAATCCCGCCGGGCGCGTTCCGCCCTCCGCCCAAAGTGGACTCCGCCCTCGTCTCCATGTCGCTCCCCGGCCAACAGCCCGCTCTCGCCGTCCATGACGGCCCTGCCTTTTTCCGCTTCGTCCAAACCTGCTTCGCCCACAAGCGAAAGACCCTCCGCAACAACCTCATCGCGCTCGCCTCGGACGAATCGGTCCGCAAAGCCATCGCAGCCGCCGGTCTTCCGCCGGCAGTCCGTGCCGAGGAGCTCCCCCTCGAAAAATTCGCGATTTTATGGCGCCAAATGGGGCCAAGAGCGGCAGTTTAGCGGGGCTTAAGTGGCATTTTGCGTCAAAGCCCCTGTCGCAGATGCTGCAGATAATGCCTGAACAATTCCTGAAAAATTTAACGATCTCCGACGAAACGCTGGTAGGACCGGAAAGTCAGGCGTGTAATTCGAAGGGATCAGGCTCGAGCAGCGCGCGCAAGCGATCAGGCAAGTCGGTCATTATGCCGTTGACCCCGGTTCGCACTGCGGCACGCATCTGCTCGGCATCGTTAATCGTCCAAACCGCCACTTGCAGGTCGGCGCCGTGCGCGCGGTCCACCAATTCTTGCGTAAGTATCGTAGATTGAACGCATAGCTGCCGGGCCCCGGCCTGTTGCGCCGTCTTCACTAGATCGGGCCGCGCCGCCTGGTCGCTATCGTCGGCCAGCAATCCAACCATGATCGAAGGGTCGACGCGCCGAACCGCCGCGATCGTCGAAGGATCGAAGGAAATAACGACGGTCCGCGCGGCGTTTTCCGCCTTGCGTATTGCGGCCACGAGCGTGTGGTGCATGCCCCAAGCCACGTCGTATTTCACTTCGAGGTAGAAAACAACGTCGTTATCCTTCGAGAATTGAAGGACTTCCTCGAGGGTCGGTATCTTCTCGCCCGCGAATTCCCGGTCATACCAATACCCCGCATCGAGCTTGCGCAGGTCCGCCAAAGTCGCGTTATGAACGGCCCCGTGCCCGTTCGTCGTGCGCTCCAGCATGGCATCGTGAATTGCGACGAATTTCGCGTCGCGCGTAAGATGCAAATCCGTCTCGATGAATCCTGCCCCAAGCTCAACCGCGCGTCGAAACGCTGCGATCGTGTTCTCCGGTGCGTGGCCTGACGCGCCGCGATGCGCAATCACCCAAGGGGCTCGCATGCAGCCATCGTAGCAGAACAATTACGATTTCTTTTTCTCACTATGTGTCCTCGTTGTGGAAAATCGCAATGCAGCTTAGTGCGTCATAGCCTGATCCTCAGATGACTTTCGAAAGGTGCTCGTACTTCTCGACTGTGCAAATAATTTCTTCATTTGGCCGCGTCGAATGGTACTCGGCATCCCGCCTCGGCCTTTGCGCGGCGTAGCCGCAAAAATACGCAGTCTAACTGATTGCAATCGAACCACATAATCGCGAGGATGCCCGCAGGATGCATACATGCTTTGGCCGCGCGATTGCCACTCGATAAAGCAGCAATTGGGCTTATGCTCCGCGATTCAGCTCGCGGGTCATAGTACTGCGCTAGCGGCTGTAATGGTGGCGAACAGCCGACGCGCTCTTGGGAGAAGCACTTGGGCCTTTTCGTTCTGATTATCCTTGCAGTCGTAGTGGCGCAGACGTGGCACGATTGGCGTAAGAACAGCAAGGACGTGGTCTTGCCGGAATGGGCAAAAGGGCTCGCCCTCGGTGGCGTTCTGGCTGTCTCCATCGCTGGCTTGGCGTCCTTTACGTCGGCATGGATTCAGGACCCAGCTAGCCAGCTCAGCGGTATGTTCGAATCGCACGAATTTTGGCCGCAAGTTGGGCTTGTGGCCATCTCCGCAACGGTCATCCTGCTATTGGCCAGGAAACGCCGCCTCCCCTGGATGTTATTGCTGGCAGGCATGATACTGGCAGCCTTCTGGATCGGCAGCGTGTTCGGCTCGTAAGGTAGTTCCCTCACTACAGTCGGTGCCTTTTCCAGTTCTCCCTCCGCTATTCGCCGGTAAATTCCCGCCATTCGCCGAAAACCCCGCGACTCGCTAACGGCCTCGCCCTATTCTCCGGCCATGAACGAACAAGCAAAACCGGCAGGAGAAACGGCGATGACAAACTCAGAGCGAAATTCCACTCAGGCCATCGAGAAGTGCCACCGGGCGGACCGCACGACGTGGGCATTGGGCGCTGGAGCGCTGATCGTGCTGGGACTTGCCCTCCAATGGATTCAGGTTCTCTTCACGCAAATTGTTTCGCAAAATTCGTGGTTCTTTGCGACGCTCTTTGGCGAAGCGTGGAATATGATCACCGTCTGGCTTTCCGCCGCACCTTGGCACCAGGATGTGCAATATTGGCCTTTGTTGCTTGTGATTACGGGGGGAGCCATTCTCTTTTCACGCAGCCCGCGGACGGCAATGGCGAAGAACGAATCCCGCACAGGAGCCCGCCATAATGCCTAGGTATCGATCACACCGCGGATTGGTCGGCGGGCTCGTGATTTTGTCCATCGGGGTGATTCTCCTGTTGGATCAGGAAGGCATCGTCTCGGCCGGACATGTCTTCGCAGTCTTCTGGCCCGCGCTCTTCCTGTTTCTGGGACTCGAAGACATGATCGCGGGATCCAGTCCTAAAAAACAGGTTTGGGGAGCATTGCTTTTCATCGGCGGATCTCTCTTCCTGCTGCATAATTTAGGCTATATTCACGTTCGCTTTGCCCTTCTCGGACCGATTGTGCTCATCGCACTGGGGATTTGGATGCTGGTCTGGGCCAACGCCTCGCCCTGCTGGCATAACGGCCCTTTTGGTCGGCGCGGGCCGTTTGGCCATCATGGCCCATTTGGCCCCCACGGGCCGCTGGGGCCAAACGGTCCGCTGGGACCGCACGGCCCTATCGGCCGCATCTTCGGCTCACGCGAGCCAAATCCGCAAGCCCCGCCAGCACAGAACCCAGGCCAAACAGGCGCCGAAAGCACGAACCCCGCAACGCCTGACGCGGGGACATCACAAGGGCCCTATTCAAACGTTTCAGGTTTCGCCGGCGGCCCCGAGCCGCAAAACTGGCACGAATGGCATCGACAACAAAAATGGGAGCGCCGGCAACAGCGCCGGGCATGGAAACAGCAATGGACAGGTCAGCACTGGGCGGGACAGCAACCAAATTCTTCGGGCGGCTATGATTCGAACGAATCGCAATTCAGCTATTCGGCCGTCCTGAGCCACGTCGAACGCAACATCACAGCGAAAAATTTCAAGAGCGGCACCGTCTCGGCGTTTTTTGGTGGCTTCGATATCGATCTTTCGCGGGCGGACATCGAAGGCGACGAGGCAGTTATTCTGGCCGATGCGTTCTTTGGCGGCGGCGAGATTCGCATTCCGGAGACGTGGCATGTCGTGATCGAGGCGAGCGCGCTGTTTGGTGCATTTATGGACGAAACGCGGCAGCGTCCGCCGGAGGGCGCGACGCCTGCGAAACGCTTGATTATCCGCGGAACGGCGCTGTTCGGCGGAATTTCGATTCAGAATTGAGCCCAACCGGAGCGGCGTCCCATTTCGGAGTTGCCTGACCGGCCTTCATTTGATTGATCGGGGATCAATAGGAGCGGCTGAGTAAAAAGTATGCATCCGATACTTTCGCAATGGCGGCGGCTCGCGATGTACCTGGTCGCGTGGACTCCAATCGCGGTGCTCCTGGCTTATTTGTTGGCAGCTTCGAGCCAGCTGACGAAAACTGAAGCGTTTGTCCTCGCAATTCCGCTGTGCCTCGCATACGCGTTCGTCTGCCTTTCCGCTTATTACGAATGCCGTGCGCTGCCCGTAGATAAGACAAGCGACGTCAAGCTCGTGCTCTCGCACATTTCGGCAGGGCTTGTGGGAGCAGGCATCTGGCTACTCGCCGCAAAAGTGCTGGTGATCGAGTTGGCGCAGACTGCAACATTTCACGGAATCGATAAGAGGTTTTCAGGCGCTGTTCCGGTGCTGGTCGGCACCGGGATTCTACTTTATCTGCTTTCGGCGACGTCCTACTACGCCTTCATTGCGGTGACAGCCTCGCATGAGGCCGAAGCTCGGGCAATCGTGGCGCAGGTGCTTGCGCGCGACGCCGAATTGAAGGCGCTGAAGGCACAGGTGAATCCGCACTTTCTGTTCAACAGCCTCAATTCCATCAGCGCACTGACGAGCTCCGACCCGGCAAAAGCAAGGGAGATGTGTATTTTGCTGGGTGACTTTTTGCGGCGGACGCTGGGGCTGGGGGCAAAAACCGCGATCTCGCTCGAGGAAGAACTCTCGCTGATTCATTCGTTTATCGCCGTGGAGAAGATTCGATTTGGGGCGCGGCTGGACATGCACGAGAACGTGGATAAAGCGGCTCTTGAGTGTTCCGTGCCTCCGTTGCTTTTGCAGCCGATGGTTGAAAACGCGGTCGTGCACGGAGTAGCGAATCTCGTGGATACAGGATGGATTCGGCTAGACGTGAAGGACGTGGATGGGCGGCTCGCAGTTGTCGTGGAGAACCGCTTCGATCCCGAGGCCCCGGCCCGGCATAGGAACGGCGTTGGGCTCTCGAATGTAAAGCAGAGGCTCGAAACGCGTTACGGCAAGCGGGCTAGCATGGATGTGACGGCGATGGGGGAACAATTCCGCGTCGCAATCTCCATGCCCGCAGAACAGGCCGAGGAGCCGACATCGGTCCGGTCGCTCGCCGGAGGGCAGATTTGATTCGAGCGACAGAGCTGCGAGAACGCTGCAAGTGTCCCTGCCACCACGGAGCCTGTTTTCATGTCGTGCCGTGTTGCCCGGGAGGTTTTGTGCGTCATTTAAACACGCTGGGGCGCCTGTTCAAACGAGCAAAAATCAAAGGTAGGCGATAGTCAGTTTGATTTCTTGAA
>DATEME010000364.1:0-7127 GCA_035275865.1 Candidatus Acidiferrales bacterium
CGCGAAGTCTTGCACGTGCTGCCGCAGGAATTTTATCTCGATGGGCACGATTCGATTCGTGACGCGATTGGAATGGTGGGCCAGCGGCTCGAAGCGAACGTGCATATCGTGACCGCATCCGGCACGGCTACGCAAAATATTGTGACGGCTGTGAACCGCGCGGGAGTTCGCGTGGACGATACAGTGCTGGAGCCGTTCGCTTCCGCGGAATCGTGCCTCACGCAGGATGAACGTGAACTGGGATGCTGCCTGCTTGACGTGGGCGGCGGCACAACCGAATTGATTGCGTATTCCGGCGGGTGCGTACGCCATACAGCGGCGATTCCGGTCGGCGGCGACCATTTTACGAACGATCTTGCCGTCGGGTTGCGTACACCAATTCCCGAAGCGGAAAAAATCAAACGCGAGCATGCCTGCGTGTTCCGTGGATTGATTGCTGAGGATCGCGCGATCGAAATCGCGAGCGTGGGCGACCGTCCGCCGCGAACCGTCTTTTCCCGCATGCTGGCGGAAATAGTGGAGCCGCGTGCGCAGGAATTTCTGATGCTGATCCGCGACGAGTTGCGCCGCGGCGGCGTCGAGTCGCAAATCCCCGCCGGAATTATTTTCACCGGAGGCGGGGCTCATCTTCGGGGACTGCCCGAATTGGCGGAGAAGGTTTTCAATCTGCCGGTCCGCATCGCCGCGCCGCGCGGCCTTGCGGGGATGACGGACGAGGTTTCTCAGCCCGAGTATTCAACGGCCGTGGGCCTGGTGCTTTACGGAGCGCGAACCAGACGCGCTTCGGGAGCGCGAGCCAACGGCTGGGTAGGGAAGTTGAAGAGCATGTTTGCGGGGGCGTAACAGTTTTAAGAGCGGTCCTGGGGAGGGCGCATGACGCCAAAAGAGTCGAGCATTCGAGTTTCACTCGCTGAAGATGTGCAGAACGGCGCGAAGATCAAGGTCATCGGCGTGGGCGGCGGCGGCTGCAACGCTGTAAACCGCATGATCCGCGCCAAGGTAGAAGGCGTTGAGTTCATCGCTGCGAACACGGATTTGCAGGCGCTGAAGTTGTCGCAGGCGCCTGTGAAGCTGCAGTTGGGCGCGAAACTGACGAAAGGGCTGGGCGCGGGCGCGAACCCCGAGGTCGGCCGGAAAGCCGCGCTCGAAGACACGGAAAAAATTCTTGAGGCGCTGGACGGCGCGGACATGGTGTTCGTCACGACCGGTCTTGGCGGCGGCACAGGAAGCGGTGCTGCGCCCGTAGTGGCGAATCTCGCGAGCGAGCTTGGCGCGTTGACTGTCGCGGTCGCAACAAAACCGTTTGCCTTTGAAGGCAAGCGCCGCATGCAGCAGGCCGAACACGCGCTGGCGGAGTTGATCGGCTGCGTCGATACGGTGATCGTGATCCCCAACGAGCGCCTGATGGAAACCGTCGAGCACGGCACGAGCTTCTTTGAGGCGTTCCGCATCGCCGATGATATTCTGCGCCAGGCCGTTCAAGGCATTTCGGACATCATCACGATTCCGGGCATCATCAATCGCGACTTTGCGGACGTGAAGACGATCATGCACGGCATGGGTTTCGCCGTGATGGGCACGGCCGTCGCCTCTGGCTCGAATCGCGCCGTCGATGCCGCGAATCGAGCCATCAACAGCCCGTTGCTCGAAGATAACTGCATCAACGGAGCGCAGGGAATCCTCATCAACATCACAGGCTCGAATACGCTCTCGCTGCAGGAAGTGCATGAGGCTTCGTCGATCATTCAAAAGGCCGCGCACGAGAATGCGAATATCATTTTCGGCGCTGTGATGGATGACGCGATGAAGGAATCCGTCAAGATCACGGTGATCGCAGCGGGATTCCGCGAAGTGGCGGGCAAGAAGTCGCATACGCGTCCATCGTATCTACCGAAGACGTGGAAGGCCGGCCGGGAGCAGGAAATAGAGCCGGAGGTCCGCGTCGTGCCTGAACCGCAACCCCGCGTGGCGCCCGAGCCGAGCGTCGTGCAACAAGTGGCGCGCACCGTACACGAAGTGATCCACGAGATTCCGGCTGACGATCTCGACGTGCCCACGTTCCTGCGACGGCAGGCGCAAAAGGCTTAAACTGCTTTGCAGCGAAGGGGCGCTTTAATGCGCCCCTTCGTCTCTTTTCTGTGACGCCAACGGTCCGAATTCGACGTGCGGTCCTCTCCTCGCTTATCGCACAAGCGCGCCGCTCTCCCGACGTCGAAGTCTGCGGGCTGCTCTCAGGCCGCGACGGCGAAATCATCGAGATTTTTCCAGCCTCCAACGCGTCCGAGAATCCGAAGATTTCCTACGAAATTGGCCCGCGCGAACTCTTCGCGTCGATGCGGAACCTCCGGCGCGAGAGGCTCGAACTCTTAGGGATCTACCACTCGCATCCAAAAACGTCTAACGAACCCTCGCCTACAGATATTTCCACGGCGTTCTATCCCGACGTCGCGTACTTCATTGCCTCGCCGCGGGAGGATGCGGAGCTGCCAGTGCGCGCGTTCACGATTCGCGACGGCGTTGCGAAGGAGCTACACATCGAAATCGTGGACTGATCTAGTTGGGGACCTTCAACACGATGGCGGTGACGTCGTCGTGCCGCGCGCGTGCGCCGTTCGAAAAGCGCTCGGCTTCGTCGAAGAGCAAATCGAGAGCCTCTTCCGCCGATTTCCCAGAAGATATTTTCCAAATCTCGGCAAGACGCTGCCAACTGAAGTCATTGTCCTCGCTGTCACGCAATTCGGTGAGGCCATCGGTGGCAAAAAGAACAGAGTCGCCAGGATTCAGCTGAATTCGATAGGTTTCGTACGAGCTGCCGCAGATGAGACCCGATGGCAATCCGCCTTGTCCGAGCCGTGTGCAATCGTGGCCCGATGCGAGCAGAGGAAAGGGCAAGCCGGCATTTGAAAAGGTGAGCTGCCGAGTCGGCGGATCGTACACGGCGTAGACGGTCGCCGCATAGCGTCCTATCACAGGCCGCACGAGCAAACGCTCGTTCAGCGTTTTGAGCACCGCTGACGTGTCGGTTCCTGTTTTGTGCGTGCCGCGCAGCATGCCCATCACCAGCGTGGCATACATTGCGGCGGATAATCCCTTGCCGACGACATCGCCGATATATATGCCCACTTGGCCGTTCGGCAATTCGAAAAAGTCGGCGAAGTCGCCGCCGACTCCTGCGTAGGGCTCAAACCTGTACGCGACTTGCGCGGCGCTCACGATCAGCGCTGCAGCGGGCAGCAGCGACAGTTGGATCTGCCGCGCCTCTTCGCGCTCAAGCTCGTTCATCGCGGCCATCTGATCGATTGTCGCGGGCATGTATTTTTGAAATGTAGTCCGTTCGTGCTGAAACAAAGGTTAGCACGAGCCAAGACGCATCGTCGGAGGGTGTTCTCAAAGATACATTTGGCTGGTTCTAGTCTGCGGTTGAGCCTGCTGAAGAGGCCTTTCCGCCTTCGGGCCGCTTCGTGTAGAGAGGGAACTTCGCCGCGAGGGCCTCGACCTGTTTGCGAATGCGCTGCTCAGTCGCGGCGTCGCCAAGATTCTTCAGCATTTCGGCAATCCAGCCGCCGATAATCTCCATCTCGGGCTCTTTCATCCCTCGCGTGGTAACTGCCGGGGTGCCCACGCGAATTCCGCCAGCCTTCATCGGCGGCAGCGGATCGAAAGGAATCGAGTTCTTGTTAATTGTAATTCCGGCGCGATCAAACGAAGGCTGCGCAACGCTCCCCACCAGGCCGTGAGAATGGATCTCTACGAGGAAGAGGTGGTTGTCGGTTCCCCCGCTTACGATCCGGTAGCCATGCTTTGAGACGCTGGCCGCCAGCGCTTTCGCATTCGCCACAACCTGCTTCTGATATTCGCGGAAGCTCGGTTCGAGCGCTTCTTTGAAGCAAACCGCCTTGGCCGCGATGATGTGCATCAGCGGACCGCCCTGAACGCCCGGGAATAGGGCACGGTCGATATCCTTCGCATATTTTTCCCTGCAGAGGATCATGCCGCCGCGAGGTCCGCGCAGAGTCTTGTGGGTGGTTGTCGTGACGATATCCGCGTGGGGTACCGGATTCGGATGAATGCCCGCGGCGATCAGGCCCGCAATATGGGCCATATCTACGAAGAGCATCGCACCCACAGAACGGGCGATTTCGCCCATCCGCTGGAAGTCAATTGTGCGGGAATAGGCACTCGCACCGACGACGACCATTTTCGGCCTATGTTCCTCGGCGAGGCGCGCGAGCTCTTCGTAGTCGATGGTTTCGGTTTCTTTGCTCACACCATACGCAACGAATTTGTACGTGAGGCCCGAAAAATTCAGCGGGTGGCCGTGAGTCAGGTGTCCGCCGTGCGCGAGACTCATGCCGAGCACTGTGTCGCCCGGCTTGAGCGTGGCGAGATAAACCGCCATGTTTGCCTGCGCGCCCGAGTGTGGCTGCACGTTGGCGTGTTCGGCGCCGAAAAGCTGCTTCGCGCGACTGATCGCGAGCTGCTCGGCCTGGTTCACATACTCGCAGCCGCCGTAATAGCGCTTTTCGCCGTACCCTTCGGCGTACTTGTTGGCCATTACCGAGCCCATCGCTTCGCGGACGGCTTCGGAGACGAAATTCTCGGATGGGATCAGCTCGATCCCCGTCGATTGGCGCTCCAGTTCGTGCTGGATAGCCGACGCGATTTCGGGATCGAATGAAGCGAGCGACCGTGCAATGCGTCTTGATTCCGGCGTCTCGTTTGTCATGAGGCTCTCGATTGTAGCAAAACAGAGCGATGCTGCGGGCGATCTATCTGAATTGGAAAGCGCGATCTCGCTCCTTGCGAAAACCCTCGTCGACCGCGATTAGAAACGATGTGGCGCTGAAAACAAAGGATTAATCCGCCGCTGCGGAACGGTCCGTCTTAGCTTTGCCACCTCGCGCGGCGTGCCATCGGGCATTGCGTCTATCTCCCGCGGAGATTTTCACGCTCATGGCTTTGAGCTGCGGCGAGAGGGGGGTATGGTTCTCTTGATCCTGCGCGCGATTCCGGACGCAAAATTTGGGAGGTTCGGGCGGGCGATATGGAGGCAGATCGGATGCTGACGAACGCGCTCAGTATTGCAGCGATGCGACGCGGTAGGATAGGCTTACGAACAATGTGCCCGGGTGGCGGAATGGCATACGCGGGGGACTTAAAATCCCTTGACCTTCGGGTTGTGCGGGTTCGAGTCCCGCCCCGGGCACCAGAAACGCCTTCTCGCGCCTATAGGCCCGCAACTCTGGCCAACTCGGGCCGCTCGACCCGCGCGGGAACCGGACCTTCGATGCGGTGCCGCTCATCGCGGCGCGCCTGGATCAACATCCATTCCACATCTGTAGGGCGGACAGGCGATGAGATTACGTCAAAGGCGCCCCATCTCATCGCTTCCTTGAACTCTTCCCAGTCGGCGCAACGTGAGGTGATTACCACTCTCGGCTTGTGGTCGGTCAGGCGGTACGCGGCGAGCAAATCCTGGTAAGTCCCGTCGCTCACGTGAGGATCGCAAAAGACCAACCCAACCCGGTTCTTCGCCAAAGCTTCGTGACATTCGCGCAACGTCGAAATGCAAATCGGGTCTACATCCTGGCCAATCAGAATATCCGACAAGTGACGACGATTCTCCAGATCCGACGAAACCACCACCACATCAAAAGGGGTTGTCATTTTGGGGCCTCCGCAGCGTACCTTATTAGAAGGTATTGGCGCCATGAACAATCCAGTAAGGACAGTAGAATCATTAAGGTAAATTCCTGTAGAGCTGGGCGTTTGGTACATTTTTCACAAGTTTTCGCCATTTCCGTTGGATATTGGATGAATAGCGCGCTTTCGGTTCAGATGGAGGTTGCATGCTCGAGGTCGTAAAAAGCACGCTCTTGATCATCAGCGCGCTGCTTCCGATTGTGAACCCGCTTAGCTCGACGCCGATATTCCTCCTCCTTACGCGCGATTATGACTCCTCCACGCGTATGAGGCTCGCCTGGCGGATCGCGTTCAACAGCTTTTTCCTCCTGATCGTGTCGCTGCTGGTCGGGACGCACATCCTGTCCTTCTTCGACATTTCTCTGCCGGTTGTCCAGGTCGGTGGCGGACTTGTCGTCATTTCGACGGGCTGGATGATGCTCAATCGCCGGGATGACGAGGGCGAAAAAGGCTCGTCGCATCACGCAGTCGATCGGAGCGACATTCTCAGCAACGCATTTTATCCGCTCACTCTGCCTCTCACGGTCGGCCCCGGCTCGATCTCGGTCGCAATCACGCTCGGCGCGAACGCTCCGCACCAGCACGGCTTTGATCTGTTTTCATTCATTGCGGCGCTGGTGGGGTCGCTGATTGTTTCGATCACTGTGTTTCTCTGCTACGGTTCGGCAGAGCGCATCGCACGGCTCGTCGGGCCGACGGGCATGAGCGTGATCCTCCGACTTTCGTCATTTTTGCTCGTTTGCATTGGCGTCCAGATTCTGTGGAACGGCGCGAGCGTGCTGCTTGCTTCGGTGCCGGTGCATGCACCCTGAAATCTGGTTCGCCGGAGGGCGATGGAGCATCTAAGTAAGCAGGTATAGGGGAATATGCGCCGAAGAATTCTTCCATTCATTGTGATTGCGCAGTCGATTTTGTTTCTAGGGCATTTCTTTATTTACGAAACGCTCGTCGCACTGATCGCGCCCTCTGCGCGCGCGACGATCGCTCTCCGCGTCGCGATTGCCGCCCTCTCTGTCACTTTTGTGTCCGCTTCGCTGCTTGCGTGGATCTATTCGAATGCGCTGGTTCGAGCCTTCTATCGAGTGGCGGCGACGTGGCTGGGCATGCTGACGTATGTCTTCCTCGCCGCCTGCGCCAGCTGGATCGGATATGGCATCGCGGCTGCGGTTGGCCATTCCGTGGCTAAAGCCGACATAGCATATGTGCTGTTCGGCGCCGGTTTGCTCATCGGCATCTATGGCGTGCTGAATTCGATGTGTATCCGCGTGCGCCACGTGACGGTAAAGCTGCCGAATCTTCCGGCGGCATGGCGTGGGCGATTCGCGGCCTTTGTTTCAGACGTTCATCTCGGACATGTGCGCGGCTACCGGTTTGCGAAGCGGCTTGCCGCGCTGCTCACCGGACTGGCGCCGGACATCGTGCTC
>DATEME010000365.1:0-9179 GCA_035275865.1 Candidatus Acidiferrales bacterium
GGTCGCGGCGGCTGAGCTCCATCGTCATGCGCAGCATGTTGAGGCAGAACATCGCCATCCAGGCGGTGCCGTCGGATTGCTCGATGGTGCCGCCGGTGGGCAGCGGCCGCGAACGGTCGAACACGCCGATATTGTCGAGGCCGAGGAAGCCGCCTTGAAAAATGTTCAGCCCCTGCGGGTCCTTGCGGTTCACCCACCAAGTGAAATTCAAGAGAAGCTTGAGGAAAACCCGCTCCAGGAAGTCGAGATCGCCGGTGCCGCCGCGCTGATTGCGGTCGTTTTCGAACACGCGCATGGCGGCCCAGGCATGCACCGGCGGGTTCACGTCGCCGAACGCCCATTCGTAGGCCGGCAGTTGGCCGTTCGGATGCATCAGTCGGACTTCGCATAACAAGAGGAGCTGTTGCTTCGCGAAGTCAGGATCGATAAATGAAAGCGTGACGCAGTGAAAGGCGAGATCCCAGGCGGCGAACCAGGGATATTCCCATTTGTCCGGCATCGATATGATGTCGCCGGCCCGGAAGTGTACCCAATCGCTGTTGCGGCCGTGTTTGCGACTCTCGGGGGGCGGCGGCTGCAGCGGATCGCCGTTCAACCATTCCCGAACGTTGAAGTCGTAAAACTGCTTGTTCCAAAGCATGCCGGCAAAGGCTTGGCGCTGAATCCGATACATGTCCTCGTCGGCGATGTCTTTCTGCAGCGAGGAATAAAATGCGTCGGCCTCGGCGATGCGTTGGGTGAAGACGTCGTCCAATCCGAGAAATGCATCGCCGTGTTGCTCGCCCGCGCGCAGCCGCACGCGAATGGTCGTACTGCCCGCAGCCGGGATCGTTCGCAGGTAAAAGCCCGCTGCCTTGGTGCCTGGCCCCACAGAGCTTACTGTGTCGGCGCGTCCGTGCACGACATATTCGTGAAATGCATCCTTGAAGTAGCCCTGCGTGGGACCGACCCCGAACAGCCGCGCGAAGTTTGATTCGTTCTCGCAGAACAGCAGGCGATCTGCGCCTTCAAAGGCGATGCTATAGGCGCCAAGCTCGTCATGGGACGCGAGCAGCAGACCTTGCCCCCGGTCCTGCAGCGCCGGTTTTTTCACGCCGGGCGACCAGCTCCAGGTGTTCCGGAACCACACCTGCGGCAACACGTGGATGCTCGACTGCTCGGGCCCACGATTGTGAATCGTAACGCGCATGAGCACGTCGTCCACGTCCGCCTTGGCGTATTCGACCTCGATATCGAAGTAGCGATCCTCGTTGAAAATGCCCGTGTCGATCAGCTCGAATTCCATTGCCGCTGGCGAAGCGCGGCGGCGCGCGTTCTCGTCGATCAGCCATTGGTACGGATAGGCGGCCTGCGGCAGCTTGTAGAGCATGCGCGCATAGGCATAGCTGGGAACGGCGTCGAGGTAGTAGTAGAGCTCCTTCACGTCCTCGCCGTGGTTGCCTTGTCCGTTGGTGAGCCCGAACAGCCGCTCCTTAAGAATGGGATCGCGGCCGTTCCAAAGCGCGAGCGACACGCAGAGAAGCTGGCGGCTATCGGAAAAGCCGGCGAGGCCATCCTCGCCCCGGCGGTAGGCGCGGCTGCGCGCCTGGTCATGGGTGAAATAATCCCAGGCGGTGCCGCCGGGGCTGTAATCCTCGCGCACCGTGCCCCATTGCCGCTCGCTGAGATAGGGACCCCAAAGGCGCCAATCCTTTTGCCCGTTGCGGCTCTCCTCGATGCGTTGGCGCTCGGCGTCGGCAACTTGCGGCATGACAATTCGGTTTGACCGGAGGTGTTACTGCTTCGTCTCGGCTTGCGTGAGTGTACGCCAGGCATCGAGCGTGCAGGCGACGGACCAGGCCTGCGCTGGGGCGCCGCGTGGATGGTGTGGCGGATCGCCGTCGAAAATCTCGCCTATCATTCCCAAACCTTGATCTTCCAAAGCGTCGCTAATCCCCTGCAAGACGGCGAGCGCCGCGCGCGCATCGCCCGTGACCCGATAAGCGGCGAGACAGAACGGTCCGAGCAGCCAGCCCCACACCGGCCCTTGATGATAGCCGCCGTCGCGCTCGAGCACGCCGCCGCCGTAGTGCGGATGGTAGGCTACACTACCCGGTGCAAGCGAGCGCAATCCGAATGCGGTGAGAAGCTGACGTCGGCAGACCCGCACCACGTTGGCCTGATCGGCGGTGGAGAGCGGGCTGTGCGACAAGCTTGCGGCAAAAATCTGGTTTGGCCGGATGCTGGCATCATTCCCGTCCGGCCCGTCGACCACGTCGTACAAACCTTCGCCGTCGGCGCGACGGAATCGCGCAAAGCTTTGCCTGACCGCGTCGGCCGGCGCGCTGAAGCGGTCGGCCTCGCCCAATCGTGCCGCGAAGGCGCTCATGATGCGCAGCGCGTTGTACCAGAGCGCATTGATCTCGACCGGTTTGCCAATGCGCGGCGTCACCGCCCAATCGCCGACCTTCGCGTCCATCCAGGTAAGCTGACTGCCGGGCACGCCCGCTCTGAGGAGACCATCGGCGCCATCGACGCCAATGCCGTAGCGAGTGCCCTTGCGATGCCACTCGACCATGTCCGACAGAATCGGAAACGCCTCGCACAGTGCGGCAAGGTTGCCGGTCGCATCGATGTACGCGCGCCACGCCTCGAAGAACCACAGCGATGCATCTGCGGTGTTGTATTGAGGAACGTCTCCCGCGCCGGGAAACACGTTGGGCAGCATTCCCTGGCTGACGAAGCTCGCGAAGGTCTGCAGGATGCGCCGCGCGATTTCTGGCCGTCCGGTCGCCAGCGTCAGGCCTGGCAAGCTGATCATGGTGTCGCGGCCCCAGTCCCCGAACCACGGATAGCCGGCGATGACGGACTTGCCGTCGGGAACGCCTGCGAGCGGCCGGGCAAACACAAACGCGTCGGCCGCGAGTGCAAGCCGGACGATCCAGGGAGGCGCCGCCTGCGCCGCCGGCCCGGGGAACGCGGTCGACACGACGGAACGGTCATGGTCGAGCCGCCGCCCCAGCGCCGCCTCCACATCGGTCGACGGTTCCGGATCGAGGCTTGCAACGATGCCGCACCATTGTCCGGGAACAAGCGGTAGCATCAGCTCGCCGGCACAGAGATGATTGTCGACGGAGTCGAGGTCGCGCTCGGCCTCGATGGGAAGATCGAAATCCCGATACCAATCGTGCTTTGGCACGATCGCAGCGCCGGGCGCGCAAATCGTCAGGATAAAGGCGCCTGGCTCGACAATGCGAAGCCGCTCGCGATCGGCGTTGATCTCGGGCGCAAAGCCGCCGGCGGGCATTGTCGCGTGGTGATCGCGCCCGTTGACCAGCAACGTTATGCGCAGCGAAAGCTCAGCATCCGGCGAATTGGGGGAAGGCCGCAAACGCCAGGCGGCGTACGTGGTGTGGGCGCCCGGCTCCATCCAAATGCGCGCCTCGATCGCCTGGTCGCCGACCTCGTAGGTCCACACCGGCACGGAATAGTCGAGGTGAAAGCTCGCGTTCCGCACATGGCCGGCTGGTGCAACGGCGCCGCTCTTCCAGCGATTGGTGAACAGCGGCCAAGATTGCGCGTCCGCGATCACGGTGGCATCGGCCTTGGCGAGCAACAGCCGGCGTCCAAGCGGCGAGCCGATCGGCGCGATCAGCAGTCCGTGGTAGCGGCGCGTGAGGCTCCCGGCGATGGTGCCGCCGGCATAGCCGCCTAGTCCGTTGGCAATCCACCATTCGCGCCGCTCCGCTTGCGCGAGATCGCCGCAGATCGCGCGCGTGAAGCGGATCGGATTTGGCGGCGGAATGGATGTGCGGCAGGCGCGCGTCGCTGCGTCACCTCGCGTTGCGTGCTGCCGCTGTGCTTCCAGCATTGCACCGTCTCCGGACGACGACGGCTATTGCGCTTTCATGGAAAATGCGTCGCGCAGCGGCTGCATCGTCGCCTCGGTCGCGATGTAGAGAAAGCCGCCGGCCAGCCCGAAATTTTTCAGGAATTCCCAGAAATGCTGATCCCAGCCGTCGCTGTTGAACGGAAAGCTCCAGAAATTGTGGAACAGCACGGCGGTGGCGATCACGTAGAATATGAACAGCAGCGCCGCCTGGCGGCGATAAAACCCAAGCAGGATGCAAATCGGGCCGATGACTTCGAGCATGCCGCCGAGCACCAGCAACAGCACCGCGATCGGTGCCGGCAGCGATACCAACCCATGCGCGGCCTGGTCCATCGCCGATTGGTGATTGAAGATCTTGTCGAGCGCGCTGAACGGGAAAAGCAGCACCAGGCAAAGCCTAGCGATAAAGGCGAGAAATTCCTCCTGTCGGATCATCGGTTCGCTCCGCTGCAGAAAACGTTCAGACGCTGTCGCTCGCTATTCTTCGACCAGCCGCAGCGCGTGGCCGGTCGGGTCGCGCACCAGGATAGCTCGCTTGAATCCGAGCTGAGCCTCCGCGTCCTGCGGTATGGCCACCGCCTCGGGCGTGATGAACTGCGCGCCCGCCTTGCGCAATCGCTCGGTGAGCGCCGCGATATCTTTGGTGACGAGTGTCGTCTGCCAATGCCAGAGGTCGTTGGCTTTGGTGTCCGCCGGCAGCGGTCGGCCGCCGGGCGGCGTTTTGTAGTCCAGGAACTCGATGTGCGGCGGCGCCGAAGGCGGAAGCATGGCGGTTACCAGGCAAGTATCGTTGAACAGGCCGTCCAGCACTTCCTGCGTTATTCCGGTATTGAGCGTGACCGTGCCGACCTTTAATCCCAAAAGGTCGCGATAGAACGCCGTACTCGCCTCGGTGCCAGCGATCGTCATGGCGGTGTGATCGAGCCCGAGGAATAGCTTGTCGGTCGGCTTGTGCCAGGATGCGTCGCCTTTGCCGGATGGAAAATAAATCAGTTCCAGATCGTGACGTTCCGGGTCGTGGAATTTGATCGCCTTGATACCTGCCGCGCCAGGATTGGATGGCGGGATCGTGATTGGATAAGCGGAAATCTGCTGCACGTTGTTGTCTTGCAGGATCTTGTAAGCGGCATCCATGTCGCGGACGACGATCGCCATGTGCTGGAACCAGCGGTCGTTGCTGTAGGAGGGCACTGGAATCGGACGGCCCGCGGGCGGCGAGACATATTGGGTGAGCTCGACGATCTGATCGCCCAATCGCAAATGGACGATGCGCATGCTGGCGTTGAACACGCCTTGCAATTTGCCCCACTCGGCGCCGACCAGGCGAAAATCGGCAATTTTTTCGAATTGCAGGATTTTGGTGAAGAAGCTCGCTTCCCGGTCCACGTCGGCGACAGTGAAGTCGATGGTTTTTACGCGCTGCACCTCGTCCGACAGCCGATCCTGGGCGTGGGTGACCTGCCCGCATGCTGCCAAGACGCCTAGGACCGCCGCGGCCAACCACGCCCGGGTTAGCTTTGCCGCCGGTGGGCCGGTTACGCGGCGCGCCAGAGATGGCATCGAACGTGTTCCTCCTACCTGTGCGACCAACGATTCAACAGCAGCGGTGAGTCGGGTGGGGCTCGCCACGATGCCGGCGCTGACCGGATCGGTGCCGCCCGCGAAGATGATCGAAATCGTCGATGTTGCTGCCTTGGCTGCCAGTGTCGCAGCGTCGTCGCCCGTTGCGGCGATCACCGCCACCTGATGGCGGACCAATTCCACGGCTAGGCCCGGCAGTCGATCGTAGCGACCGTCCGCCCATCGGTAGGCGACGAGCAGATTACGCCCTTCTTCATAACCGGTTTCGTTGAGACCCTGACGGAAAGCGTCAATGACGCTTTCAGACTCGCCAGCCGATCTCGCGCCGAGCCAACCAAGCACCGGCATCGCCGGCTGCTGCCCGCGCGCCGCGAGCGGCCAGGTCACAGCTGCGCCGCCGAGTAGCGTGATAAACGCACGCCGCCTCATGGGCTTTTCCCAAGGCCGAGGTTCTGCAGGCTAAGTATAGCAGATCGGGAGTGAGTCAGTGGCGTACATCGCAAGGCGGGGTGGCGAAGCGCCCCGCCTCGGCGCATTGGAACAGAAGATCATTCGTGCCAAAGTTGGCCTGCTAGAGCTCGCCAAGCGACTCGGCAACGTCAGCCAAAGCCTGCAAGATGACGGGCTACAGCCGCGACAGCTTCTTCAAGGAGCTTTACGAGCAAGGGCGAATTGGCCCTGCAGGAAATCAGCCGCAAGAGGCCGGTTTTGAAGAAGCGCAAGAGCCCCCAGGAGGGCCTGGTACTGACCGAGGCACAGGTCGTCGCGCTGGTTGACATGGGCCTCTTGCCGACATCATCCCTCCGCCTTTGCGTTCCGGAGAAATGCCCAGATTTCTCACTTCTGAGGCCGACCAATCCTTATCTTGTCGGTATTCGGAGTTGTGAAATCAGGAACTTGGATCCGTACCGCGGCTCGGTACAGGCTCATCTACGACACGGGCACATCCGAAGCTCAAGGTGATCCCGGCACCGTATTTGCCGATCACCATCTACGTGAAGGAGCTCGACGTTCATAAGACGACATCCTTTATTGCCGCAGGTCAGTTCGAGACAGGCATCTGCGAGGAATATGAGATCGAAGAAGAACGGAAGATCCTTGCCGAGCTGCGGCGGTCACGCAACAGAATTATCGAAATTCAAAGCTCATCGCCGCATAACCGTTATGGCATCGCGCTCAGAAGAGACTACACGCTTAGCTGTGCGATCAAATGGCTACAACGTTGGCGTCATCATGGGCGTTGTGCGCCAAAACCGGGCAGCGGCAGCCGCTCTGTTTTGGCCTCATGGTCCGGACTTTTGGTTTACGCAATGACTGACCGCGGGCCACTGTCGTGCACGGTGCGCGCGCCTTGGCGTACGGTGATCTTTGTCGCCGGCCAATTCTACTAACGATCAGTCTTGGACTCCGCTGCCTTATAGATCGCCCGCACGATCGCTTCGCATTCCTCCATGACTCCGCCGCATCCGCACTCCTTGCCGGAGGATCACCCGCGAGTTTGGCCAGCGCGTGAGCGCCGCGCGATAGGCGGCTGTGGCCACCTCGAAGTCATCCAATCCGGCAATGTGCTCCAGTTGTTTTCATTTCGCACGCGCTCGCTTACCGCTATTCCGCAGCGTCTCCGCTTTCTTCCAGTTTAACAACAGCGGGTGCACGCCAATTGCGAGTTTCTCGCCCAGTTGCACGCGCGCATAAAACTCGGCCGTTTCTTTCTCGCCAACCTCAACGAAGTCCTTAGACCGGTCGTTAAATTCAAACTCTACGCGATAGCCCTTTCTTTAGCCGTACGACGCGAGTCTTTGTCACTTTATGCGTTGCGGCCGTTTTCATTGTCACTCTCCGTGCGCACCACGCCGGCTCATTCGTCATCCAGGCTCACGTCGGGCTCGAAGTCGGGCGGTAGCCGGGGCGGGTTGTAGGGATTGGAAACATTGCAGACGGACATGATTTGCCAGCCGCGCCGGCGCGCCGAGTGTCCGCAACTTCCTGGCTAGCTGTGAACTTTCGGGAGGTTGTCCATTCGGTCCGAACCGGGAACGCTGATGTTGCCAAACCTCAGCGATTCGCGGAGGACCGAATGGACACCCATAAGAATGCTCGCCTGACCCCGAAAGGTCGAGAGGAAATGGTTCGTGCTGTTGTGGATCGCGGCATGTCCAGGGCCGCGGCTGCGCGCCAATTCAATGCGACCCCGAAGACCGTCGGCAAATGGGTCGGTCGCTTCTGTGCCGAAGGCGTGGATGGCTTGCGCGATCGATCCTCAAGACCCCTTTCATCGCCAAACCAAATCCCGCTTGCCACAGCCGACGCCGTCGAAAACTTGCGCCGTGAGCGCCGCACCCAGGAGCACATCGCAGCCGAGATCGGCATCTCCAAAGCCAGCGTCTCGCGCATTCTCAAACCCGCCGCGGCCTCAGCCGGCTCTCTAGCCTCGAGCTGCAGGAGCCACATCCACGCTACGAGCGCGAGAAACCAGGCGAGATCATCCATCTCGACATTAAGAAGCTCGGCCGTTTCAGCAGCGTGGGCCACCGCGTCACCGGACGCCGCACAGGCTATTGCAGCAGTCAAGGTGCAGGCTGGGAATTCGTTCACGTCGCTATCGACGACCATTCCCGGATAGCGCGTGCTGATATCTACCCCGACCAGAAGAAGGAAAGCGCCGTCGCGTTCTTGGTCGCCACCGTCGCCTACTTCAGGAGCCTCGGCATTACCGTCGAACGCGTCATGACTGACAATGGTAGCTGCTACCTCTCCAAAGCCTTCGCCCGCGCTTGCAAACAGCTCGCTGTCAAGCACATCAGGATTAAGCCTTACACCCCGCAAACCAACGGCAAAGCCGAACGCTTCATCCAGACCGCGCTGAGAGAATGGGCTTATGCCACCGCCTTCGAGCACTCAGAGCAGCGATATGCCGCGTTGCCCGCTTGGCTCCATCGCTACAACTGGCACAGGCCTCATGTTAGCCTCGCACGCAAGCCACCGATCAGCCGACTTGGTTTGACCGGGGATAACCTCTTGAGGCTTCACAGCTAGCGAGCAGTCGTCCGGGCGCAAGCCGGCGCGAACAAATCGCGGCCGGTCGTCGCGTGCACGCGCTCATCGCTCATCTTCCACATCCATCGATCGTACACAAAGCGCACGAGCCCAAGCCTAACCGCGCACCATGACGACCGGGATGACACGCAGCAGAGGCTCGGGTACTGCACGTTCCACTCCGGGAGCTGATCGGCGAATGTCTGCCCGCTGAGTCGAGCGGGTTAGACACGTGTCGGACACAGAGCTTTTGCACAAATCTAAGCCGGAGCCGGTGCGCCGGCTGGAGGTGTTTACGGGGGCCGGTCGGCGCCGCACCTGGACGGCGGAGCAGAAGGCCCAGATCCTCGCCGAAAGCTACGAGAGCGGCGAGAAGGTGTCAGCAGTTGCACGGCGGCACGGGTTGACGCCGCAGCAGCTGTTCGGGTGGAGCCGAGATGCGCGGCGGGCTATGACGCGGCGGCGGCTGGGTGACCGGACCGGCGGACAGCTCGGCATTTGCGCCAGTGATTGTGGAGGCAGCGCAGCCGCGCACGCAGGTGCCCATTGCGCCG
Organism: Candidatus Acidiferrales bacterium; assembly: GCA_035275865.1. Taxonomy (GTDB): domain Bacteria; phylum Acidobacteriota; class Terriglobia; order Acidiferrales; family UBA7541; genus Palsa-295. The sequence continues at coordinate 9,043 of DATEME010000365.1, forward strand.
GCCCAGCTCAGCGGGTCGCCAACGATTGAGATCGTGATCGGCAGTGCGATCATTCGGATCCCGCCTGGGACCGATGCCGCGGCCTTAGCGACGGTGCTGCGCGCCGTGAAGGCGGCGACGTGATTACGGTTCCGGCC
>DATEME010000366.1:0-5091 GCA_035275865.1 Candidatus Acidiferrales bacterium
TCGGCGGGCCCATAAAGAAGGACAAGACGTTCTTCTTCGGCGACTACGAGCAATTCAGCAATGCGCTGGGCGAGCCCGTCACCGGAACAGTCCCGACACTGTGTCAACGAGGAAGTGCAATGGCAGCAAAGCAGGGATACAAAGGCGGCGCGATTACGTGTCCTGATGGCAGCAGCCCAACGAATCCGGGAGATATGTCTGAGCTGCCCAACGTCAGCGCACTCGGCGGCTCGTCAGGGCTGGGCGCGGCAAACTCAGGCAACAGCATCCCCTCCGGATCGCTATCCCCAGTGGGAGTAGCCGTTTTCTCCTTGTATCCTCTTCCCACAAACACAGCCCTGAATAACAATTACAGCGCCGACCCGCTTAGAACTCAGAGCGCGAAGACATTTGATATCCGAATCGATCAGCACATCTCGGATAAGAACAGCTTTTTCGGAAGATATTCTTTTAACGACGTAAAAACAATCACGCCGACGGTCTTCCCGGCGGTTAACGTCGCTTCGGTCGATCCGTTCTTCAGTGGCTCCGGAGCCATCATTACGCCAGGAGGCAATACAGTAGGGTTCCCCGGAGCCGCAAAACAAAGACAGCAAAGCCTCACGCTCAATTACATTCACATTTATCGCGCTAATCTGATCTTAAATCTGAAGGCAGGCTATCTCCGAAGTTCAACGCAGTCGCTGCCGCCGAATCAAGGCAGCAATGCGAGCAACGCATTGGGGATCGCATGCAGCACGAGCGCCGGCAATTGCATCAATTTCACGCCAAGTGTGTACACCGGCTTGTCCGACTTCAACTTCAGCAGCCCCAATGGCGGCTATCCGCAGCTCACCACCAATTTGGGCGATTCCGGGTTCATTCCGCTGCAGACGTTCGACAATAGCTATATGTACAGTGGAATCTTGACCTGGAACAAGGGAAACCACAGTGTGAAGTTCGGTCTTAGTCTCATCCGCCGGCAACTTACCGCCTATCAGAGCAGCAATGGTATCGGGAGTTTCTCGTTCAGCGGCATTTACACGGGTACTCCACTGGGCGATTTGCTCGAAGGGTTGAGCCAAACAGGCGCCAGAAATACGTACCTTGTTTCGCCGGGATACCGATCATGGGAACCGAGCGGCTACATCCAGGACGATTGGCGCGCCACTCGTGCGCTTACTTTGAACCTTGGCGTGAGATACGACGTGTTTACTCCATTTACAGAAAAGCGTGGCCGAATCTCGAACTGGAATCCCGCGACTGGTGTCGTCAACGGCCCTTCCATTCCGGGCGCGCAAAACAGCGGCCCAACGGCGCTCGTTCCGACGCTGTATCGCGACGTCGCCCCGCGGTTCGGATTCGCTCTAACTCTGCCGCATGACACCGTTGTACGCGGCGGCTTTGGACTAAGCTACTATCCGCAGGGTTACGGCACTCCACAATCTCTGAGAAACCAGCCTTTTAACGTAACGTTTAGCTGCACCAATCAAAACGTCTCCAGCAACAACATTACCTGTCCCGCATCGATAGCGAGTCCGGCCGTTGCTCAGTACGGCTCAACTGGCGGCAGCAGCCCCGTCGGCCAGTCCGGCGGTGATTTACTAGCTGCCGCGTTGCCGATACCCGTCTTGAATCCGGCCAGTGTTTACGCGCCGCCGTCCAGCATTTGCACGTTTACGACGAATGCGGCCTATTCGCCAACTCCGACGACGGGAACCTGTCCGTCGTCAACGAATCCGTACAATGCCGGCGTCAGCGACGCATACTGGCCCAAGTACCGCGATGGAATGGTGGAGCAATTCAACATCATGGTGCAGAAGCTATTCGGAGCTAACGTGATTTCAGTCGGTTACGTTGGTGAGTTGGGCCGGGATCAAATCGTCGGCTACAGCGCGAACCACGACTCCAACTATACCCAACTCTGCAAAGGAACCGAGACGACGGGCGCCTGCGCGGGCAAGCCCGCCGGGTCGAATCCTCTTGCCGTTCAATTCCCATGGCTCGCCCAAGCCACGATCAGTGAAAACAACGTGCCATGGGGCACTACGTCGTATCATTCCCTCCAGGCGACGTTCGTCCGGCGCTTCAGTCACGGCCTAACAGCGCAAGTCAACTATACTTGGGCTCATTCGCTGGAGAATTACGGCGCAGTCTGCACTCCGACTTTCTCACCGTCGGTTTTGGGCTTCGGAAGCGGGCCGGCGTACATGAATCCGTGTTTCTATGACAACCCTTCGAGCCCCGGCTCTCCCTTCGTCCTCACTGCGGGAGAAGGCGGCATTTTCGGAGTCGGTAACACGAGCCTCGATGTCCCGAATCGAATCTCGGGAACTGTGAACTATCAAATACCCTTCGGCAAGTCCCTTACCGGTATCGAGGGTGTGATCGTTAAGGGTTGGACGCTGAACGACGCTTTCTCATGGCAATCCGGAGTTCCGTTTTCCATAACCACGTCGGTGCAGCCGTCCGGTGGATTGCTGGGCAGCGGCCGCCCCAACCAAATCTGCTCCGCAAAGAATGCGTCAAAGACTCTGCAGGACTGGGGCATCAACCCTGCCTGTTTCACGCTGGCAACTGCCAACACTTACGGCAACGAACATCCCAATCAATTCTTTGGCCCACGTAACCGCAATATGGACTTCTCCGTCCTCAAGGAATTCCCGCTGAATTGGGAATCGGTCCGGTTGCAGTTCCGCGCCGAAGTTTTCAATCTGTTCAATACGCCCAATTTCACTTCGCCGAGTGTGACAGCAGTCCCGTCATTCGGTTCGGGTTCAACGTTAAACGCCGCAGGCGCAGCCGGCAACCTCGCGTCGAGCCCAACGGTTTTACACCTCGGCGCTATTTCCGGAAAGAACATCAGCTACAACGAGCGGCAGATTCAGTTTGCCCTGAAACTGCTTTTCTAGCGGAAGACGAACCCATGAAGGCTCGGTTGATTTCAGTGACTTATGCTGGAATCGGCCGAGCTTCTTTTCATCTCGCATTGACTCAGGCGCTTTGTCGCTCTACTCTGCCAGGCAATTCTGCGCGGAGCTCAGGCGTGCGGAAAAAGAACCATCCTGAACGTAAGCGAGCCACCTGATAGGAAAGGTTCCTTAGGAATGAAACGCAAACCCGCAATCGTTGCCGCGACCTCGGCAGCCATAATGATTTTCGCCGTCGGTGACGCGCGCCCGACGCGCAGCGCCACGACGCAGCAGAAAGACTGGCCCATCTACGGCGGCGACTCCTTGGACGACCACTATTCCCCTCTCAGCCAGATTAATCGCTCCAACGTGCGCAAGCTCCAGATCGCCTGGACTTACGACAGCGGCGAGCCCGGCGGCATGGAGACGAGTCCCATCGTCGTCGGCAACGTGCTGTACACGTATACGCCAAGCAAAACCGTGATCGCGCTCAACGCAGCGACCGGAAAACTGCTCTGGAAATTCGACTCCGGTTTGCCCGGCGGCCAGGCCGTGCGCGGACTTACTTACTGGACCGACGGCAGAGACAGCCGCATTCTCGCCGGCATCCTCAGTTACGTCTACGCGCTCGACGCTGAAACCGGTCAGCCCATTAAATCCTTCGGCAAAGACGGCCGCATCGATCTTCGCGAAGGCCTCGGGCGTGAGCCGGTCGATCGCCAATCCGTTTTTCTCACGAGTCCCGGCATTATCTACAAAGACCTTTTCATCACCGGCGGACGCAATCCGGAAGCGCTACCCGCGCCTCCCGGAGATATTCGCGCTTACGATGTCCGCACCGGCGCCGTCCGCTGGCAATTTCACACGATTCCGCATCCGGGCGAGCCCGGCTACGAAACCTGGCCCAAGGACGCCTGGACCTACGAAGGCGCCGCAAACAATTGGCCGGGCATGGCCGTCGATCAGAAACGCGGCATCGTCTACGTTCCCACAGGGTCCGCAGCCACGGACTTTCTCGGCATGAATCGCATAGGCAACGATCTCTATGCGAATTGCCTGCTCGCGCTCAACGCGGAAACCGGAAAATTGGTCTGGTATTTCCAGGCCGTTCATCACGATCTTTGGGACCGTGATTTCCCCTCGCCTCCCACGCTACTGACCGTGAAGCACAACAGCAAAATGGTCGATGCCGTCGCGCAGACCACGAAACACGGCGTCGTTTACGTCTTCAATCGCGAAACAGGCGAGCCGCTTTTCCCCATCGTCAATAAAAAATATCCGCCGAGCACGGTCCCCGGCGAAGTCACTTCACCCGAACAGCCAATACCGACGAAGCCCGCGCCGTTCGCTCGTCAACTGCTCACCGAAGACATGCTGACGGACCGCACTCCCGAGGCGCACGCCTGGGCCGTCGAGCAATTCAAGACGTTTCGCAGCGAAGGCCAGTTCGTTCCGCTCAGCATCGGCAAAGACACCGTTGTTTTCCCGGGCTTCGATGGCGGCGCCGAATGGGGCGGCTCCGCTGCCGACCCGCAAGGCATTCTTTACGTCAACGCCAACGATATCGCCTGGACCGGCGCCCTCGCCGAAAACATGTCTGCCGGTAGTTCGCCCACGCGCGCTCTTTACTTGAGCCAGTGCGCTTCATGCCATCAGGACAGCATGCAAGGCCAGCCGCCCGATTTCCCTTCGCTGATCGACGTCGGCATGCGTCTCACTGACGACCAAATCACCACCACGATCCGCACCGGAAAAGGCCGTATGCCCGCATTTTCCGGACTCAGTGTCGAACAGGTTTCCTCCCTTGTCCAATTCCTGATGACAAACGGCGGGCGCGCAGGCCGCGGGCGCGGCAGAGGCGCCACCGCGGCATCCGCGGGTGGAGGCCAAGCGGTAAGGTCCGCTCCTTCGGCAGATGCAGCCGAACTCGCCCAGTCCGGCGCAAGTCGAGGCACCTCGGCGGCAAATGATCCTAACGACGCCCAAAACATGCTGTATCGTTTCACCGGCTATAAAAAATTCTATGACCCCGATGGCTATCCGGCCGTAGCTCCGCCCTGGGGCACTCTAAACGCCATCAACCTCAACACAGGAGAATATGTGTGGAAAATTCCGCTAGGCGAATATCCCGCACTCGCGGCGCAAGGCATGAAAAATACCGGCACGGAGAATTATGGAGGGCCGATCGTCACCGCCGGTG
>DATEME010000367.1:0-4970 GCA_035275865.1 Candidatus Acidiferrales bacterium
CATCGCCATCGCTTCCCAAGCCCGCCCGTTTCGCTTCGACTTCATTGCGGAGATTCTACGCGAAGCGCGCAAATTTCGTTTCAGGTAAATCGCACAGTCCGGTAAAAAACCGCGCTCTAGTACGCGAAAAAATGTATTTCGCGGCCCAGTACTATGCGTAACGAGCGACTGAGTACGCGTCGTTTTGCACTCGAAGCCGTGCCAAACGGCTCTGGCGTCGCCGCGCCCTTCGGTCGAATCACCGGGCTTCGCGGCGCCCGTGATAAAATTTTGGCATGTCAAAAAGAACAATTTCGCCGGGCGGGGCCGTGACGGGTGTGGTCGAGCTGCCCGGAGATAAGTCGATTTCACACCGTTACGCGATTCTCGCCGCGTTGGCCGAAGGGAAGAGCGAAATCATCAATTACGCGTCTGCGGCGGATTGCCGCAGCACGCTCGAATGCATGCGGCGGCTGGGCGCGCAGGTCGAGGTAGCGAGCGATCGTGTCCGCATCACTGGCGCGGGGCTCGACGGCCTGCAGGAGCCGCGCAAAACGCTCGATGCGGAAAATTCCGGCTCGACGATGCGCATGCTCTCCGGCGTGCTCGCGGGGCAGCGATTCAATTCGACGATTACCGGCGATGATTCTCTCCGCAAACGGCCCATGCGCCGCGTGGTCGAGCCGCTGACGCAGATGGGCGCGACGATCAGAACGCAGGAGGGCGGCCGCGCACCGCTCGAAATCCATGGCAGCACACTCCGCGGCATCGACTACACGACGCCGATTCCAAGCGCGCAGGTGAAGTCCGCGGTCCTTCTGGCGGGTCTATATGCCGTGGGCGAAACGATTGTTCGCGAGTCCGTCGCCACGCGTGATCACACGGAAAATGCGCTGCGCGAATTTGGCGCGCGCGTGGAAACTCTGGACGGAGCTAGCGGAGCGACCAAGGCCCGAGCGATACGGATCTATCCGCGTCCGAAATTGCTCGCGCGGCAGCTGATAGTACCCGGCGATCTTTCGGGAGCAGTCTTCCTGATCTCGACCGCACTGATTTTGCCCGAATCGTCACTGATGCTCCATAACGTGGGCCTGAATCCGACGCGCGCGCGCGTGCTCGATTTTCTGGTCTCCATCGGCGGCAAAGTGAACATCACGGCGGTGCAATTGCGCGATGGCGAACTCGTCGGCGATGTTTCGATCTCGCATTCCGATCTGGCAGGCGGCACGATTGCCGGCAAGCAGGTGGCGGAAATGATCGATGAGCTACCGATGCTCGCTGCACTCGGACCGTTCACGGAGCAGGGAATCGAAATTCACGACGCGCAGGAATTGCGCGTGAAGGAAAGCGACCGGATTGCAACGATTGCGGCCGGATTGCGCGCAATGGGAGCGAGCGTCGAGGAATTTCCGGATGGGATGCGCGTCGCGGGCAAATCGGCAGGGAAGTTGCGCGGGGCGAAAGTCGAATCGCACGGCGATCATCGCATCGCGATGGCGCTATCAGTGGCGGCACTGGGAGCGCAGGGCGATACCACGATCCGCGATGCGGACTGCGTGGGCGTCTCATTCCCGGAGTTTTTCTCAACGCTCGAGAAATTGCGCGGCGCCGCGGTTTAAGCCTATTTCGAATTGCCGATGTGAATGTCGCCGTATTTCGTGACGATGCGGATCGGCGGGCCGCCGCTGCCGTGCGTAACGTTGACCACGTGCGGCGAGTGATCGTCGTCGTGCCGAGGATTTTCGGCGAAATCGTCGGTTATGTCGCCTGCATTCGATTGCGCGAAAAGCGTGAAATTGGATTGCGGCGGCAAATTTAGCGTTACATCGCCTGCATCGTCGGTGATGTTAATGGGCGCGTTGGGCGGCTCTGCGAACGTCACGTCGATATCGCCGTGAGTTTCCATTAGATTAAGTTGGCCCTGAACGTTATTGAGCTGCATGTCTTGATTGCGCGCGCTGATCGTTATCGGCCCCATGGCGCGAGACAGAACAACGTCGCTGGTGTCGATCTTGAGTTCGCCGATTGGCCCGCCGACCTGTACATTGGCGCGGGGCGAATTGTAGCGGACGCCTTTCGCCACATTGCGCAAGTCGACATCGCCAAACACATTGCCCCCAAGCGTTGCCTCTCCCTGAATATCGGTAATCTCCACATTCCCGCCGCCGCGTCCCGTGAAGCTGACCGCGCCCGCGACGTTGCGAATATGTGCATCGCCATTTTGTAGATTCGTGGTGACGTTCGCACCGACATCGTGAATCTGCACATCGCCGTTATGCGTGGAAACGTCCGTCGGTCCCTGAACTCCGGCAACGGTCACATCGCCGCGATTCGTTCGCGCATTGACGCTGGCAGGTTTGGGCAGTTGCACGTCGAGATCGACAGAGACGCCGCCTCCATTGGCGTTGACGGGCCGAATTTGGTAATTACCGTCAGGTCCATCAAACGCCAGGTCCAGATTCTTCATTCGGTCCCGCGCGGCTTGTTCGGTGTTGCCGCCGGCGGACGCATTGCCGTTGACGAGCAACTCGTTCCCGTTGCCGGTGTGGACGTTGATAGAGCCATTCGGCGTAGTGATGCTAAAGAGCGATTTGGGATCGCCGACCTGCTTCACGTCGATGCGTTTGGTTTCGGCGTAGTGCTGCGTGAACATCCCGAAATCGCCGAAGTTGTTCACGATGCCGTTACGGCGATTGTGTACCCAACCGACGAAAGCGACGAAAACCACCACTATAATGAGCAGAAAAATGAGGCCGAGTTCGCCACCGGTGATAAGCGCCGCGGGCGGGGCGCCCGTTGGATGCGCGTAGCGATCGATCAGCTTGGAAAATCCCCAAACAATGATGATCACGGGCCAGAAATGCGTAAATACGTAGCCCAGGCTGAACGTCGGATGCAGCGTTGCCACGAGTAGCAACGCGCCGACGATGATAAGCAGCAGGCCGGAAAAGATGGAACGTCGCCGGCGCACAGGAACCGGCGGCAACGGCGGGCTTCCCGCTGGGGGCTGTGGTGGTCCTGGCGGAAGCTGGCCTCCTGGTTGCGCAGGAGGCGGCAAGAGTGGGCCGGAATTTGGTGGGCTGGCCATGGCGCGTCAGGGAGTCGTTTGCCTCGCCCGGCCGAAAAGTATCCAGGCGCCCAGCGCGATCAAAATGATCGGCCATAGCCGTCCAAACCAGAACCAGCGGAAGAGTCCTAAATTTGCGAATAGGAGAAGCACGCCGAGGCCGATGAGGATCGCCGGCCCGATCGGCACGCGCCCATCTGTGGCGACGAGCGGAACAATATCGGGAGCCGCTTGTCCCGTTTCGCGGGCTTTCGCAACTCGAAAGGAGTCGATCGGCATGTACAAATAGAAGCAGATGAGCGCGACGACGAAAAAGCCGGTATAGCCTCCGGGGATGTCGCTGTTCAGCGCAGCAATGATGCCGCCGAAGATGCAAACGTGAATCAGGGCCTTAACGTATTCGCCGTTGTAAACCGCTCCGAGACCCGGTACGAATCCAAGCACGAGCGCCGCACCTGGGCTGCCGGTGGTGGGTGCACCGGAGGGCTTCGCGGCCGGTCCGCCGAAGACAAGTGTGGAGAGGCAGTCCTCGCAGTAAAGCGCGCCGCGAACATCGCGCGTGCATTGCGGGCAGAGCGGCTTTCCGCATTGACGGCAATAGCCGGTTGCGTCCACATCGGGGTGAACGGCGCATTTCATGAGCGGCTCCTCGTTACGGTGACGTAGAAATTCCGGTGCGTTTCGGATGCGTAGAAGCTGCGGCCGCGAAAAAATCTGCTGGTACGAGGCGGTGCGGCTTGGCTCTTGGGTTGCGAATCGGGCTGTGAATCGTGGTTCTGCTGCGGCGCGGGCGGCTGCGTTGCGGGTTGCGAATCTTGGCTCTGGTCCATATCGAGGCGCGATTCAATCTCATAGACGAGCCGCATATCGTTGACGAATTTCGCCGTATGCGCGTACGTGAGATGCGCGGTGCGATCCGCTGCGCGGAACAGATTCATGGGGTTCAGCGCGGCAAACCCTTGCGTCCGCGACGAATTAGCGGCATGGAAGATGATCAGGAATGAGGCCGCAATCGTAATTGCCCCCATCGCGAATTGCGGCTGCCACGCGATTCTCGCCGGCTGGATCCAACGGCGCCAGCCGCGCGCAGGTGCGCCGGATGTGGCGGCGATGATGTTGCGGAAAAGCTGCTGTGGAACGTCCACAGCCGGCGTGGCGCGCAGCATGCGAACCGTGCCTCCGACGCGTGCCACCAGCGCCGCGCAATCGGCACAACCCTCGATATGAGCCTTGAACACCGCCGTTTCCTCAGCAGACGTGAGACCCTCGAGATAATCGCTCAGCCGCTTGTCCGATTCTGTGCAATCCCAATTCATAATTACCTCCCGGAGCTTACGCCGGGCGCACTCCCATTTGCTCGAGGATGCGCGCCAGTTCGATGCGTCCTCGGTTGATTCTTGATTTCACCGTGCCCTGGGGTACCTGCAGAACCCTTTGCACCTCGTTGTAATCCAGACCTTGTAGATCGCGCAGGATCACCGCCTCGCGCAACTCGGGTGAAAGATGCAACAGCGCATGCTGAAGCTGCGCGCTCAACTCGGCCTGCTCCGCGGCATGATGCGGCGTCCGCGAGTCGTGCCTTTCCTCGACTTGCGGCATCGTGTCGTCGATCGAATCCGTAAGCCGGTCCCGGCGCGTGCGCCGGTAATGATCCACCAGCAAGTTGCGCGTGACGCTCGAAAGCCACGTTGCAAACGCGCCATGCGCCGCTTGGTAGCTGCCGAGCGTCCTGTAGACGCGCAGAAAGACCTCCTGCGTCAAGTCTTCGGCATCGGTCGAATTGCCCGTGAAGCGATAGCATAAGTTGTGGACGCGGCGCGTATGTCGGCGGACAATCTCCTCCCAAGAAGAGTTGTCGCCCCGGAGACACGACAGAACCAGTTGGGTGTCGGGCTCCAATTGTTCCAAGCCTTTCGGACTGCAT
>DATEME010000368.1:0-1008 GCA_035275865.1 Candidatus Acidiferrales bacterium
CCTTGAACTGCTTCATGCAGTCCCTGCTATCCTCGCCTTCGCCCTGGGTCTCCAGAGGGCGCATCGGGATGACGGTGTCGATGCCCCAGGCCCACACGCCCCCGTGCTGAATGCGTGCCGATTTCAGATGCTTGATTACGATGTATACCCGGTTCACGTCATAACCCGAAAATCCTTGGGTGAGATGACGCGGAAATTGTCGGTGACCGAATCACACAGCCCTGCCCAATTTTTGGGAACCGTGTCGCGCAGAAACCCGAGGGTTGCCTCGGCGAATTCTCGGCATGTGGCGTAGCACGTGTTGTGTGTCACATGCTTGTGCATAAGCCCCCAGAGCCGTTCGATCGGGTTCAGGTGAGGGCAATAAGGCGGAATGAAATGCAACTGAATCCGCCGACCCGGCTGGGCCAGCCACTCCTGCACGAGCCGGGCATGGTGATAACGCGCATTGTCGAGAAAGACGTGAATGAGCGCCAGCATCGGATAGAGCGCCTCAATCGCCTCCAGCAGCCTGATCGTTGATGAGGCGTCGACGGTCTCGACCTCCATCATCCGCGTCTGCCCGCTCTCCAGATCAATCGCGCCATGAATGTTGAGGCGCTGGCGCCCGCTCGTCTGCTCAATCGCCAGCGTCTCTTCCTTGGGCGCCCAGCACCCCACAGGGCGCGCCGCGTGCGTCGGATGCACCGCGTCCGCAAACAGCACCGCCTCGTCGTCGCCCAACGAATTGAGAAGCTTCTCATAGCCTTCGATGAAGGCTTTCTGCTTCGCTTCGTCGAGCCGGCGCGGAATCACCTCAGGCTTGTGGTATTCCAGGCCCAGACGATGTAACAGCGCGATCAGCCCCGAGCGGCTCTCGTAGACGATGCCGAACTCCTTCTCGATGAAGGCGCCAATTTGGCGCGTGTTGCGGGGCAGGCTCGCTGTCACAAAGGCCTTCAGCGCCGTCTCCTGCGCCACGGAAAGAAAGCCGTCCCGCCCACCGACGTCAAAGCGGGTCAGCCCCTC
>DATEME010000369.1:0-6178 GCA_035275865.1 Candidatus Acidiferrales bacterium
CCGATTCGCATCCACGCCGCCGGGAATAGGAACGTTGCCGACCACTTTGCCGTTCGTCCCATCGACGAACGCCATCATGTTGTTGTGGCAGCCGACCACGAGCCGTTCGTGCTCGGTATCGATCGCCAGCCCTGACGGCGATTCGCATGGCGCGAGCGGCCACGTGTTCAGCACTTTCAGGTCTTTCGAATCGAGCTGAACAAGCGAGCTCTTGTCTTCCAGATTTACGAAGACATGCCCTTTGCCATCCGCCGCCGCGAATTCGGGCCGACCGCCGAGAGGCACCGTTCCCGCCGCCTTGCCGGATTCGGCGTCGACCGCGGTCGCGCTGTTGCCGGCCCCGTTCATCGTGAAGACGCGTTTCGAAGCCGGATCGTAAACGATCCCGTCCGGTCCCTTGTCGGTAGGCGCCGTCCCGATCGCCTTAAACGTCTTCATGTCGAAGATCGTTACCTGATTGGCTTGCCCATCGCTCGTGAATCCGCGGTTGAATTCGGGCGCGAGAGCGATTCCGTGCACGCCGGCGGTGTCCGGAATGTCGCCGATCACTTTGCCGTCTTCGTCCACCACCATCACGTGGCTGCCGCGCGAAATAAATGCGTGATGCGCCGCCGGGTCAACTTCAAGATAGTCCCAGCCTCCGTCGCCGCCGACCGCCACCTTTGCCGCGAGTTTGTATCCCGCGCCGCCCGCCTGCTGAGCGATCGCAACGCCGGCTGTAACGATTCCCGCCAATAGAACGACGCCCGCAGCGCAAATTCGCGCACTCTTCCAGTTCAGTATCAACATTCGCCACCTCCCGAGATGACCCGCAGCGGCAGGGTCTTTTGACCTCTACGTCGAATGCTATCAGGTCAGGCCGCATAAAGCGGCAAGCACGAGAAAACTAACCGCCCCACATGAAGATTACATGAATTTAATTTTGCTCTCGCGAAATCGGAATCCGCACTCGAAACGCTGATCCCTTCGCCGGTTCGCTCTGTACGTGGATTTCGCCACCGTGCGCCTCTGCGATCCATTTGCCGATTGCGAGCCCCAAGCCAACGCCCCCCTGCTCGCGCGTGCGGGCGCGATCGGCGCGATAGAAGCGATCAAAAATATGCGGCATATCTTCCGCTGAAATCCCGATGCCGCTATCGCGAATCTCGGCGAGCGCAAAACCGCCATCCGCCCCGAGCTTCACATCAATTCTTCCGCCGCTTGGCGTATATTTCACGGCGTTGTCCAGCAGGATCACAAACAGCCGCTCGATTGAGTCTGCATCCGCCTGCACCCAAACGGGCCCGGGCGCGCCATTTCGGGTGAGCGCCACGCCTTTTTCCTCGGCCAGGAGTTTCGATTTCTCGCAGGCCTCCGCGAGAATCGCGCCCATGTCCGTGCGTTCCATCTGCAGGTGCGCCGCGCCGGAATCCGCGCGCGCCAGAGCCAGCAAACTTTCAATCAGTTGGGAGACTTTGTCGGTCTCATGCAGAATCTGCAACAGCGTCTCGCGGTACTCCTCTTCGCCTCGCGATTTGCGTAAAGCAAGTTCCGCGCTCGTCCGCATCACGGCAACCGGCGTGCGTAATTCATGCGAAGCGTCGGCTGTAAACTGAGTGATTTTCTTGAAGGCCGATTCGAGCCGCGCGAGCATGTCATTCAGCGTCTCGGCAAGCCGCGCCAGCTCATCACGAGTCGGAGGAACATACAGCCGCTTTGCGAGGTCGTGCGCGCCAATGCTGCGGGCCGCTTGCGTCATTTGATCGACGGGATCGAGCGCTCGGCGGCTCATCCACCATCCGCCGAACGCAGCTATTGCCAGGAAGAGCGGCGCCGTCGCGAAGATCAGTACGCTTCCCCGCGTGAGCGTGCGGTCGAAATCGCTGGTTTGCACCGCCATCGTGACATCGTACGGCGTCCCCGCCACTTCGACGTTTTGCCGCAGCAGCAAATACGATTTGCCGTTGATCCACTCGCGCCAAGGCCGCAATTGCACGAAATGGCGCCGCGGCTGCATCGGCTGCTCCATGCCCGGCGAAGCAAAGAGCAAACCCTGCGCATCCGCAACACGCAGACGGCCCTCGCGGCCAAGGCCGCTGGCATATTCCCGAAGCTCGTCCATAAGGGCCTTGCGGCCTTCAGGCCCGTCCTGCGCGATGATGTCTCGCGCGCCCTCGGTCCGCTGCCGCAGCTCCGACTGCACGGTTTCGCGGATGCTATAAAGCATCGCGAAATACGCCACCGCGCAAAACGCCGCCAGGGACAGCGCGAGAATCACCGAATACCACGCCGTCAACTGGCCGCGAATGCCGGGCCGTTTCATTCCTTTGCTTCCTCCTGCAACCGGTAACCGAAGCCGCGGACAGTATGAATCAGGCGCTGCTTATTTCCCCCATCGACTTTGCTTCGCAGCAAGCGGATGAACGCATCAAGGGTATTTTCCTCCACTTCGGCCTCAAGGCCCCAGACCGCCTCGACGATCGCGCGCCGGGAAGCGGCACCGCCCTGCCGGCGCATCAGAAATTCGAGCAGCCGGTATTCCGTAGGCGTCAGGTGAATCTCCTGCTTGCCACGAAATACGCGATGCGCCCCAGGATCGAGCGAAAGATCCGCCACCTCGAGCTGTTTCAAATGCAAAGAAGCTTTTGCACGCCTTCCAAGCGCACGAATCCGCGCCAGCAGCTCCGCAAACGAAAATGGTTTCGTCAGAAAATCGTCGGTACCCGCGTCGAGGCCTCTTACGATATCCGGAACGGCGTCGCGAGCGGTGAGCATCAGAATCGGTGTCGTATTTCCGTCTTTGCGCAGCCGCCGCGAAACCTCCAGTCCGTCCATTCCCGGCAGCATCCAGTCCAAAATAATCACGTCGAACTGGTAATCCGCCGCGAGTTGCAGCCCGCTTCGGCCATCGTTCGCAACGCTGACGACATGATTTTCCTCTTGCAAGCCCTTCTGCAGCAGGCCCGCCATCGCCTTGTCATCTTCAATCACTAGAACGCGCATCGCACACCCATGCGCAGACATTGCCCCGCGAATCTGAAATATATCTGAAAGAAAATTCGAACTCGCACCTTCAGATCTGTCGTTTTCAGAGCGGCAGCCGCGTCGTCAGGAGTTAGAGGCGCGTTCCCATGGCAGCGGAATCTTCACGGACGCCATTCCCGCCGCTCGCGCCGCCTGAATGCCCATTTCCGTGTCTTCGAAAACGAGGCACGCTTCGGGCTTAACTCCGAGGCGTTCCGCAGCAACCAGAAACGCGTCCGGCGCAGGCTTAGCCTTTTTATAATCCTCAGCGCAGACCAGCGTATTAAAGCGGTCGAGCAAGTTCAGAGAGCGCAGCGACGCTTCCACGGATTCCCGCGTGCTTCCAGATACCACCGCAAACGGAATCTGACCATGCTGCGCTTCGATATGTTCGAGAACTTCCGGAATGGCCTTCAGCCGCGGCAGAAATTCGTAATAGAGCGCTTCTTTGCGGTCCGCCACCTCTTGAACGGGCATTCGCAGACCGCGCATCGTGTTCAGCGTGGCAATAATCTCCGTCGTCGGCCGTCCGCCCCATTCATAGAAGAGCCGTTCGTCAAAATCGCATTTCCATTCACGCAGGGCCTGTCGCCAGGCCAAATAATGAAGGGGCATCGAATCGGCAATCGTTCCGTCGCAATCAAAAAGGTAAGCCTCAAACTTTCCTGGCGGCAACGTCAGTGGCATGCAGTCGGTCGAAATCCTTTCATGGAGTATGAGCGTGCGGGCTAGGATGCCCCAAGGTTTCGTGCATCTGCAAGGCACGCAGAAGCGATTCGCGCCCGATCACACCGATGATGTGCCCATTGGAAAGCACCGGCATCTGGCTCACATTCTCTCTCATCAGCCGTTCGAAGACGCCAAGCGCCGATTCATCGGGAGACGCCCAGTGTATATCCTTTACCGGATGCATCACCGCCTGAATCGAGGTGCTTGCCCACTCTTCGCGCGGCACTTTCTGCACTGTATGCAGCGTCACCAGCCCTACCGGCTCGCCCATACCGGTTACAATGTGAAACCGCCGCCCCGTCTTCAGCACCTCATGGGCGTAGTCCTCGAGCGACATGTCCCGCGCGACAGTTGGAACTTCCGGATTCATGATGTCCCTCGCGCTCATACCGGTCAGCGCGCTCCGAATCGAGTTCTGGATATAAGTCTCCTGCGCCGCGCTCAACAAAAACCATCCGATAAACGCCAGCCAGATTCCCCCTAGAAAATTGCCGCTAAGCGCGTCCCAAATTCCCCACAAGATCATCAGATACGCGAAAAACTTCCCCGAAAGCGTTGCGATCCGTGTGGCCTTATCGAAATTCTTAGTAATGCCCCACGTGATTCCTCTGAGAATCCGTCCGCCGTCCAATGGAAACCCGGGGACCAGGTTGAACACGGCCAGAATCGCATTGATTTCCGCCAGCCAATACGCCGCCGCTGTCACCATCTGGTTGCCCGGCAGGTACTTCCCGACCAGCCAGCAACAGCCCGCCAGAAAAAGGCTGGAAAGGGGCCCGGCGATTGCAACGTTAAACTCTTTGCCTGCGCTGTCCGGATCGCGCGAGATCCGCGAAACCCCGCCAAAGACGAAAAGCGTGATCGAATCGACCGGAATCTTGTAATGCCTCGCCACCACGCTATGGCTGAGTTCATGGAATAAGACAGACCCAAAGAAAAGGAAGCTGGTGATCAGGCCGAGTGTCCAATGCTGCGCGGCCGTCCACGCCGGATGTTGATATTTGAACTGCGTAGCCAGAGAAAGTGTGATCAGCGCGAAAATGATGAACCAGCTGGTATGGATGTAAATCGGGATGCCGAAAATGCGTCCGATGCGCATTCCCGAGGCGCCTGTCGGTCGGACGGGCGGGACCTGCTGCGGCATAGCTTACCTCCCAACATCTCCCATAGTAGGTTCCACTTGCCGCCCGCGCAATATCTGGAAGATGGCATTCCGACGCCGATCACCCCTAACGTCGGATTCTTCTGATCTGTAAGGACCTTTGGAAATCGCTGCGGAGGCCGCTGACTAATCCGTGGTCAAAGGACGTGGGTGGTCATTTGATTGATGAATACTATCGAGAATCCTGTTGATTTGTGGTTGGGTAATCCTCGCTGCCGATTGGCGATCCTTCAAAAATAGGATCACGCTAACTCCGCCACTGTTGCTATAGAGGTTGTCCTCGATCTGGAAGCGCGGTTTTCTTCGGTTCTCAAATTGAAATCCGTGAAAATCGTGGATACGGATGGCGTGTACTCCGGAATCTGCGGGCGGCATCGCCACTGCTTTCAAGAGCAGGAGCCACATAAAGAAATCCGCAGTATTCGGCGACTGCATCAAGCTCACTTCCGAAGTTCGCGCATTCAGCATCTGCTCCATAAAGCTATAGTCCGATTCAGACGCCCGCTCGCCAACATGCCTCCGGAACTGCTCCGGATTCATCTTGAGGTCGTTTTGTAAATGGGTTACGAACTCGGCGGGCGGAAAGCTCGAAAACCAAAACGCGTTTCCGGAACGAAAGGCTGTTACGCAGATTGCCCCTGCCTTCCTGCCCTTACCGGCATCGACATCGTCCCACGGGAGTTTGTACGCATACCCGGAACAACTCACTTTCGCGTGAACCTGATTAGAAACCGCTAAGTCGTGCAGCGGGGCAGGAACTTCAGAAACATCCGGGAGGCCTCGAACTTCGTAGCGAATAAGGACCGCGTCCACCGTTTGGGCTCCGAACTGCCAGAGGTAGATGCTTCCTAGGAGCACAATCGACCCGAAACCGATTTGGATACGCCGACGTCGCGACAAATTACTCTCCCCCAAAAAAGTGCGGGTTGTTCCAGTTTAGTTTTTTTTCACCGGAAGACGCGGATATCGCGAGCGGAACTTGCTCTTTCAACAACTAGGCTGCGTGCGGTCTTTGACACTGTCCTCAATTAAACACACAGCCGTCCCCAATCTGCTTGGCCTAACCTCTCTATTTTCAGTACGACCTGATCCGGCACGATCTTTGCACCTCCAGTGGCCGAATCGCCAACCAGCCCGGCGATCCCGGAGGCGGCCATGAACGGATTCATCGAATACGCGGCATTCGCGGGCGCAGTCATCGGTTCTGTCGGACTGGCAATGGTCCTGGAATGGATTGGCCTGAATGGCTTGTTTCGCCTGATGCCAGGACGTGCGCACGAACGC
>DATEME010000370.1:0-1689 GCA_035275865.1 Candidatus Acidiferrales bacterium
TCGTCGCTGGCTCTTCGATTCAAATACGCGTGATAAATGTCATAGGTCCACACCGTATTGAACGCCGTCACATTTCCCGCCATGCCGGACATAAAGCTGGCCAACAGCGCCGTCAGTCCTAACCCGAGCAGCCCGGCCGGGAAATAGTGCGCGAGCATTTCCGGAATCGCCAGATCGTAATCGAGCACAGGCTTGCCCTGCTGGTCGTAAATCGGCGTGCCGGTCAGCTCATCCACCTTCACCGGGATCAGCCCCTGTCCGGCGGGTTGAGCCTGAACAGACACTCCACCCGTCTCCATCACCGCCGCTGAACGCTGCGTCGGCAAACCAATGGCAATCAGCCCCGGCAAAATCACGAGAAACGGAAAAATCATCTTCGGGAACGCAGCAATCAACGGAGTCCTTCGCGCCGCGTTCATCGACTTCGCCGCCATCGCGCGCTGGATCACCAGAAAATCCGTGCACCAATACCCAAACGACAGCACGAATCCCAATCCCATCACCAGCCCAAACCATTCCACGCCAAGCGGATTCGCGTGAGGATTCGTCATTCCCTGCCACGAATGTACGTATGCGGAGGGCAATTTCGCCTTGAGGCCGTCCCATCCCCCTACGTTCTTGAGCCCGATGTAAACGAGCGGGAAAAACCCGGCCACGATAAGGAAGAATTGCAACACTTCGTTATAGATCGCGCTCGTCAGCCCTCCAAAAAGGATGTAGGCGAGCACGATCAGCGCTGAAATCAAAATGCTCGCGTGGAAGATCGCCGAGGGCGGCAAATGCATCTTCTGAAACGGCACATCCAGGAAGTGCAGCGTCTGAATCAGCTTCGCCATCGCGTACATCGAAATGCCCGACGAAAAAACGGTCATCACGGCAAAACTGATGGCGTTCAGCCCGCGCGTCTTCTCGTCGAACCGCATCCGCAAATATTCCGGCACCGACCGCGCTCGCGACCCGTAATAAAACGGCAGCATGAAAATTCCCACGAACACCATCGCCGGAATCGCGCCGATCCAGTAAAAATGGCTTGTCGCAATTCCATATTTTGCGCCGGACGCGCCCATCCCGATCACTTCCTGCGCGCCCAGGTTCGCTGAAAGGAATGCCAGCCCGCAGATCCACGCCGGAATCGATCGTCCCGCGAGAAAATAATCCGTGCTCGTCTTCATGTACCGCTTGAGTGCTGCTCCGATTCCCAGCACGAAGCCGAAATAGAGCAGCATGATGGTCCAATCGATCCAGCTAAGGTGCATTCATCCCCCCTCGCACGCGGAACAGTCACCCCGGGCCGCTCGTCTTATATCACATGTTGCGCGCAAGGCATGCGGGAATGTAAACGTTTACACAGAACAAGGCTGCCGGCTGCGCGTGTTTCATCCGAAAACCTGAATTTCGAATGGAATCTCCGTGATATGATCCCGCACGGATTTGGAACCGTCGCTTTCTGTGGGAACGCGTCCGTGAGGGAGAGAAGACATGAAGCATGCCAAAAGTATATTGCTGGGCGCCGTGGTCATTGCGGCTTGTTGCGCCGTGGTCTTCGCGCAAGGCGCGCCCAATCCATTTCTTGGCCGTTGGGACTTTAATATTCCCACAGCAAATGGCGGTAACAGCGCGGCATGGCTCGCCGTTTACAACAATCATGGCCCAAACGAAGTCTGGTACCAGCCGACGGGCGGCAATGTC
>DATEME010000371.1:0-7924 GCA_035275865.1 Candidatus Acidiferrales bacterium
GCCGAGCAAATCGCATTCGTATCGAACCGGATGTAGCGCAGACCGTCACGGGCGATGCTGTCGATGTTCGGCGTCTCGATTTCTCCGCCATAACATCCGAGGTCGGAGTAGCCGACGTCATCCATCACAACGACCAACACATTGGGTTTACCAGATTCGGCGTTCGCAGGCGCTTGCTGCGCGGCACTTATACCTGACTTACCAAACCACGGCCAAAGCGCTGTCGCTGCTAACCCCGCCACCAACGACGCTAGCCACTTCGCTATCTTCCGCTTCTTCCTTTTCAGCATGCATCCCCCGGAATCCGGCTATTCGTGTGCGGCCGCAACTTCCTCTCCAGTTTCGCCTTGCCTTGATCGAGATATAAGCAGGACGGACACACTGCCCCACTCAGCTTCTATCTCCCACACCCAGCGGCTCAACGCAGCTCATGAATACACAACTGACGAAGGCGCGCAAGCATGGGACGGTCCTAGGCAGGATTACGGCAGTATGACCAGTAGAATCAATGGGATTCGCGGGTATCGGCATGACCTTACGTCGACGTCCCAAACGTCTCGTTGGTTCCAAATGGGCCGCGCCCGCGTTGACTTTGGTTAGATTCTTGTGGTATTCCACTGGAAAAGTGCGCGGTCCACGACGTTTCTCGTTATCGTCCGCGCTATGGGGTGGAAAATGCAAACCGAAGAGGTTTCAACCAACGATTCCGATTGGACACCAGTAGGCACCGAGGACTGCGCCGTTGTTCGCCGTCACTTGGAACGGGTTCTGACGAGCCAGCTTTTTGCAAATAGTAGGCGTTACCCGAACTTCCTACGGTACGTCGTCGACGAAACCTTGGCCGGTCGCGGCGAACATCTAAAGGAGCGGAGTCTCGGGATTGATGTGTTCGCCCGTAAACCAGACTACGACACGAACCTCGATCACATCGTCCGCAGCACAGCGACTGAAGTGCGCCGGCGCCTGCATCTCTATTATCAGGAGAACAAAGCATCGGATATCTGCATTGATTTACCGCAGCGGTCTTACGTCCCAACTTTTCGGCGCGTGCGGCCCCAAGAAACTAGGGACTCACTTCGGCGTGAACCACACCCGTCTCACAGCTTTGACAGATACAACCGGTGGATTCTATATGCTGCCCTAACAGGGGTCGGTCTTCTTATCGGCGGAGCAGGAGTGAAGTTGCTCACATCAGTTTCCGTCCGGGCAAGCTCTAACCTCCCGAATCAACCCGGTCCTTCACTGATCACGCTGCTTACACCCGAGCCAGGCCATGAGCTAAACGCGATAACCAGTGATGCGCGCTTGCTCGCATTAAACATGAGGCCCGATACGTTTGTTTCCCTGCAAGCGTATGAGTCTAATCAGCTTCCCCAGTCTGAACCGAATGCCAAAGCGACTGATCTCAATACCTTGCAGGGCATCACGCATCATGAACTGCAACTCGCATCTGGAATTTTTCAATCAGCCTACCCGTTGCAAGTTTCCCTGAAACTTCCAAACCAGGTTACGTCGGAGGCGTTTCAACGAGACAACGCTTTGCTCGTCGGCGGCCCGCGTGCGAATCCGTGGGCGCAGTTATTTGAAGACAGCCTGAATTTCAGAACCCAGCTTCCGGCGGGAGCTCGCGTCGCCTTAATATGCAATGCAAACCCTCGGGCCGGCGAACAGAGATTCTATACGGACACTCCGGAGACTGACGAGACGTCGGGGCATTTCTACGCGCGTATTGCCTATTTCCCCGCGACCTCCAGTCACGCGAAAGTTCTCCTGGTGAGCGGGCCTCGCGGCGTCGCGACGTTCGGCGCATTGACCTTCGTCGGTGATCCGAACGCCTCGAAGGATGTGCTCCGGCTGTTCCACAAGGCGAGTATTAACGACCTGCCGCAGTTTGAACTTCTGATGAAGTTCACCGCCGCGCATGGCACGATTACAAAAACGACGATCGTGGCCTCTCGGATTGCAGAGAACCTGTAATTTAAGTTTCCGGCGGCGGTCGTCGTCACGCCTCGGACGTCCCAAGACGGTCCTAAGCTTGCGGAGACGCGTCCAATAGCTTCATGATCACCATGACTTAACGACGTTGTTCCAGACTTGTGTTCAGGTCGTATTTTGAGGAACGATTCCGGAGACGCTCAGGGAACTATGCCTCCAAATTTCCATCTTGCAGCCAATGGCAGGGTGCGATTGCCCGGCTTCCACGTCATGGCTAAACCCACCGGGCCCATATGTAATCTCGACTGCAAATACTGCTTCTATCTGGAAAAGGAGAACCTCTACCCAGGCAATCGAAGTTGGGCGATGTCGGATGAAGTCTTGGAAGCCTACATTCGCCAATACATAGAAGGCCAGGACGCACCCACGGTCACCTTCGCATGGCAGGGTGGGGAGCCTACGCTCTTGGGCATAGATTATTTCCGCAAGGTTATTGCGCTCGAAAAAAAATATGATCGAGGCCGGCGCATCGAAAACGCATTTCAAACAAACGGGGTTTTGCTAGACGATCGCTGGGCGGAATTCCTGAAAGAGAATCGGTTCCTCGTCGGTATCTCAATCGATGGACCGCGCGAGCTGCACGATTGCTACCGTATAAACAAAGGCGGCAGCCCTACCTTTGACTCCGTGGTGCGCGGGATCGGCTATCTCAAAAAGCATGCGGTCGACTTTAATACTCTCACCGTTGTTCACCGCAAAAATTCCTATCAGCCGCTTGAAGTTTATCGATTTCTACGCGAGATCGGAAGCGGCTTCATGCAGTTCATACCTATCGTCGAGCGTGTCGCGGCCTCTCCTTCCGCGGACGGACTCTTCCTGATCGGCCCCAAGTGGCAACATGGCGCCGCCGTTTCCGAATGGTCCGTGGAATCTCTGCAATTTGGGAATTTCCTCTGTGCGATTTTTGACGAGTGGGTACGACAGGATGTCGGGAGGTACTTCGTACAAATATTCGATGTCGCCTTGGAGAGCTGGTATGGAATGCCGCAAGGACTATGCGTGTTTAGGGAAACGTGTGGCGCGGCGATGGCCATCGAGCATAACGGCGACCTCTACTCTTGCGACCACTATGTCTACCCTGAAAACAAACTTGGCAACATCATGGAAAGGCCCCTCGAATCCATGGTTGCCTCCGAACAGCAGCGTAAGTTTGGAACGTCCAAACGCAACTCGCTGCCGCGGTATTGTCGTGAATGCGAAGTGCGCTTCGCCTGCAATGGCGAGTGCCCCAAGCATCGATTCATTCAAACACCGGACGGAGAACCAGGACTAAACTATCTTTGCGCGGGCTACAAGCTGTTCTTCAACCACATCGACCCATACATGAAGTTTATGGCGGAAGAATTACGGCACGACCGTGCGCCCGCAAACGTCATGCAATGGTCGCGCTCCGCCTCGCAAGAGGATATCGGCCCTCGCCGTTCGCCGGTATCCCTTGGGAAAACTCCCTAGCTGGCCAGCCTTTTGAATTTCAGCGAAGTTGACTATAGCCCTGCGGCAACCTATTCGTGTCGCAGAGCTGCAATCGGATCTACGCGAGTGGCGCGGCGCGCGGGCAGGTAGCTCGCGAGCAGCGCAATCGCAACGAGAACCGCGGTTGCCGCGGCAAACGTCACGGGATCGGTCGGTTTGATGCCGTAAACGTAATCGCTCATCACCCGACTAAGTGCGAGCGCCGCGATCAATCCGATACCAACTCCCACCAGCGTCACACTCAGCCCTTCCTGTAAAACAAGCAGCACTACCTTGTGTGGATTGGCTCCCAGTGCCATGCGAATCGCCATCTCTTGCGTCCGCCGGCTCACGGTGTACGACATCACGCCAAAAATGCCGATTGCGGAGAGAGCCAGCGCAAGCGCCGCGAAAATCCACACGAGAAGCATGGGAAAACGGATCGCTCCGTATTCGTCGGAAATTATTTCGTCAAGCGTTGCAACGCGGTTGATCGGCTGCTCTGGGTCGACCGCCGAAACGGCATTCCGGATCTCCGGCATTACGTTGAGTGGAGGCACGGCACTACGCACCACGAGAGACACGGAAGGGGCGGGATGTTGCGCGAACGGGACATAGATATCGGGATTTGGCGACCAAAGACTCCCGTTGCGCACGTCCTTTACCACGCCAACAATCGCCGGCGCCTGCCCCGCGCCCAGTGACTCGCCCGAGTATTGCCGCGAAATGACCGTAAGGTGGCTACCAATCGGATTCGAATGAGGCCAATAGCGCCGGGCGACCGTCTCACTGATGATGGCTACCGTCGGCGCAACGTTGGAGTCGCTTGCCGAAAATTCCCGCCCCGAACTCAGCGCGATTCCCATAGCGCGAAAGTAATCCGGTGTGATGTAGTCGAAATCCGCAGCCGGCTCCTGGCCGGGCGCGGGACGAGCCATGCCCTCCGGCAAAAAGAACACGCTCGTGTTGCTGAACACACCCGCGGCCGTAACACCTGGAATCCCCTGGACGCGCTCGAGCAAATTGCCGTAAAAGAGCGCCTGCCGGGTTGACGATGCATACCGGTACTGGGGCAGCGAAATACTCATGCGGATTGCGTTTCCAGGATTGAAGCCAAGGTCGACGTTCATCAAGCCAATGAATGTGCGGATTAAAAGCCCTGCCCCCGCCAGCAGAACGAGCGCGAGTGCCACTTCTGAAATCACGAGCGCGTTCCGCATACGGCGCCGGCCCGCGTCGGACGTTGCGCTTACTCCACCATCCTTGAGCGACTCGTTCAGATCGGTTTTTGAGGCGGCAAACGACGGAGCGAGTCCGAAAAGGAGAGCCGTTCCAATGGTCGCTGCCACGCTGAAGACCAACACGCGCCAATCGATATCGATGACTTTCGCGTTCGGCAGTGAAAACTGATACCGATCTAGCGCCACCGTGAGCAGCCGGTCTCCCGCGTAGGCGATGAGCAATCCCAGCGCGCCTCCCAAGACAGCCAGCACGAGGCTCTCCGTAAGAAGCTGTGTAACGAGGCGGGCGCGCGTGGCTCCAATGGCCAGCCGGATCGCGACTTCGCGCTTTCGCCGCGTTGCGCGCGCGAGCAGCAGGTTCGCCACATTCGCGCAGGCGATCAGCAGCACGAACATCGCCGCTCCAAGCATGATCAGAAGTGGCGTCCGCATGTGGCGGTAATACGCGGCGTGCAACGGTTCAACCTTGATGCCCCAGCCTTGATCGGCGTCGGGATACTCCTTCGCCAGATTGGCGGCCAGCGCATCCATCACAGCTTGGGCGTGGGGGACACTGATACCATCCTTCAGCCGCGCCTGTGTTTGCAGGTCGCGCGTGGTGCTCCGCCCTTTTTCACTCTGTTCTTCCGCTGTGAGCACGAGCGGTACAAAGACGTCGATGTCTTGATCCCATGTGAACCGGAAATTCGAGGGCATCACACCGATGATCGTGTAGCGGCGCTCGTTGAGATCGATTGTCTTGCCGATGATGGCCGGATCCGATGCGTAACGCGTTCTCCAAAGGCCGTTACCAATGATTGCGACCTGATCGTTGCCCGCTTGCATTTCACTGCGGCTGAAAAACCGCCCCACCAAGGGCTGAATTCCGAACATCGGCAAGAGTTCATCGGACGCCTTGACACCGATGACGCTCTCAGGCCGGTCGGCGCCAGTGATGTTGAAACGCGATCCGCGGAAATACGCGACCTGCTGGAATGTCCCCGTGCTCTCAATATTGACAATGTTTGGAGCCGATACGCCGACCTGCATATAACCCTGGCCCTGTTGACTGCGCCATTGGCCAAGGCCGACGAGTTGTTCGGGATTGGGATACGGCAGCGGCCGCAGCAATACGGCATCCACGAGGCTGAAGATCGCGCTGTTCGCGCCGATGCCGAGCGCAAGAGTCAAGACGGCCACAGCACAGAACGCCGGGCTCTTGCGCAGCACGCGAAAGGAGTAACGAACATCGTGCAGCGTGCTCATGGGGCGCCTCCGCAGTCAGTGTAACGCTCCCGTTCTCGAGGTGTCTATTTCCTGCACCTCAACGGAAGAGCGACAGGTTGATGCTAGTGGCCATGGCTTTGTAGCCGGTGTCGTTGGGGTGGAGATGGTCGCCGCTGTCGTTTGCGGGCAAGAATTGTTTTGGATTATTGGGATCGCGGACGGCGGCGTCGAAATCGATGACGCCGTCAAAGGCGCCGCCGGTGCGAATCCACTGATTGATCGCTTCGCGCTTCTCTTCCCCCTCCTGGCTGGAATAATTCGCTCCGCCGTAGGGAGTCAACGTAGCACCGAACACCTTTATGCCGTGGGCGTGGGCGCGGTCGATAATCTGCCGCAAGCCCGCGATCAACTGGTCCGCGGTCACCTCTTGCGTGCCGTGCGCCGCCGCTTCGTGCGGCCAGCCCAAGTCATTGATGCTCTCCAAAACGATCACGTACTTCACGCCCGCGCGCGCGATCACGTCGCGATCGAGGCGCGCCAGCGCGTTTGGCCCCGAGACGTCATGGAGAATTCGGTTGCCGCCGATGCCTGCATTTGCCACGGCAAGATGCGCGGTCGCGGGATCCTTTTGCAGCCGATCGGCAAGCTGGCTCGGCCACTGCATATTCCCGTTCAAAGACGAATGGGCGCCGTCGGTAATCGAATCGCCAAGCGCGACGATCGCGGCGGATTCCGCGCCGGATTCGACATCCACGCCCGAAAGCCAATAGTACGACGCCGTGGTCCACTGCGAGGTCATGTCCTGATCCGCTGCGAAATTTCCCGCAGCGGAAATGTAAGTCGTGTGCAGGCCCGACGCATGATACGTGGCCGGCTCTGTTTGCTCTGGAACGTAGACGCTGACCGCCAGATTGCTCAATGGAGAGACGGTCAGGTCGACCGGATCGCTGATTTCGAGCGCGCCTGGAGGAATCGTAACGGACGGCGAGCCGTTGAATTTCAGGGCGCGGTCGGAGCCCGGCACGATTGCGGCGTCTTTGGCCTGAATGCCGACGTGCGCGGCGCCTATCGTCAGCGACTGTTTACCAAACGCATTGGAGAATTCAACTCGCACGCGGCTTCCGCCTAAGCTGACGTGCGCAATCATTCGCACGGTCTGGTTTTGAAACCCGTCCGACCAGGTTCCCTCCATAGGAGAAGCCATCCACGTGGCGACCCAGTGCTCGTTCGTCTGCTGGGGCGCAGCGGAAACGAACCCAGGAACGAGGGCAATGGTTAGGATCAGCAACAAGAGCCGCGAAGCGAGTCGATCGATTTTCGTCATGGGTACCTTTCTATTTTTCCGCGTATTCAGACATGGATAGCCTTCCATACACCTCGTGAATGCCAAGTCCTTGATGGAACTTCCAACACTTCCCAGAAATTGCGCTTATCTGTATACCTCTGTTTTGAAATGGGTTCCAGTCAGTCGTTCGTTAGCAAAAACTCCGCCGGATGTCATTGGCTCCCCTGAGCGGCTTAAGCGAAATCGACGGCGACGACTTCGTGCAGCAAGATGGAAGGCACTTCGAGGCGGATCACACCGCCTTGATTCGTGTACTTCACGTCACGTCCGGTGACTAACAGATGAACTCTCTTCGCATGCTTGCCGGGAGGCAAAGTGATGCTCACGTCCTGCTTGCCGACCGGAAGCAGTTCGCGAACGGGACCCTTCATCATCATCGGATTCGTCAGATTCACCAAGTGCGCCGTCAGCGAGTTCTTCTGCGTCCAGAGAGATACATCCAAGACGCCCGGACCCTCGACGGTCAACGGAGCCGTTTCGTTTGTCGCCCATAGCACCGCATTCCGCAAGAGCTTGCTCTGATCGACGTTCAGCGTCTCCCAGAAAGTTCGATCGATGTCGCCGGGCAGGTAAACGATGCGCCCGCCGCCGACTTCACGCACGACGGCGCCGACTTGCCCATGAGTTCCCTCTCGCACGAACACCTCTTCCATGGGCAGATCGGGATACGTCGGAACGACTTGCA
>DATEME010000372.1:0-4185 GCA_035275865.1 Candidatus Acidiferrales bacterium
CTCCGCCCACACCGGCGGCGGCAAGCAGCCTGCGACGACTGAGTTCAAGGCTCGATTCGTTGTCCCGCGTGGCCATGGCCGCAAGGTCCTGCGCAACTATTGCCCTGCGCGACTCTATCACATGCCGAGCAGCGTGATGAACTCGCGCCTCTTCATTCGATCACCTCGTCGGCACGCGCGAGCACGGTTGTCGGGATTTCCAGGCCCAGCGCCTTAGCGGTCTTTAGGTTGATCACGAGTTCGAACTTGGTCGGTAGCAAGATCGGCAGATCGGCGGGCTTGGCGCCCTTGAGGATCATGCCGGCATAGTTGCCAGCTTGACGATAGAAATCTTGATTACTAGAGCCATAGCTCATCAGCCCGCCGACAGCGACATAGGAGCGCTCATAATACATCGCGGGTATTTTGTGACGCGCTGTCAGTGCGATGAGTTGATTGCGACGGCTATAAAAGAATGCATCGACATTGACCAGTACTGCGGCGACTTGCTGTTGAACCAGTGCTACAAAGGCCACATTAATTTCATCCTCTGTGCTGGCGGGCAAAACGCTAATCGTGACCCCTATCTTGCGGCCCGCTTCCTGCACGTCTCCCAAATCTTCATCAGTCACCGGATTTTTGGGGTTCACGAGAAATCCGATGACCCCTTTGGGTACGAGCTCGTGCAGCAGTTCGAGCCGTTTTGGTCCGATCTGCCCGTGGAAAAAGCTCACCCCGGTGGCATTGCCTCCAGGTCGGTTCAAGCTGGCGACCAGCCCCTGTTTGACAGGGTCACTACCGTTTGCGAACACGATTGGGATTGTTCTCGTAGCCGCTATGGCCGCCTGTGCTGCATTGGCGCTTCCTGTCGCAGCGATGATGGCCACCTGACGCCTAATCAAATCGGCCGCGAGCGCCGGCAGCCGATCATAGTGACCTTCCGCCCAGCGGTATTCGATCGCGACGTTCCGACCCTCAACAAATCCGGCTTCGTTCAACCCCCGCGAGAATGCGGACACGAGGTCTGCATAGGCGTCCAGGGAGGCGCTATTGAGAAAACCGATTGTCGGCACCGCCTGCTGTGCTCGCGCCGCAAACGGCCATGCGGCAGCCGCGCCGCCGAGCAGCGTGACGAACTCGCGGCGTCTCATATGCCCTTCAAGCCTTGGGATCGGGACATCGCGCCCGAACGATACCACATCCAGACTCTTCGCCTGATCCGTATTTGCGTGCTATTGGGTTCCGATGCCATCCGGTGTTTGATCGGGATGGGGTTGTCCGCCGCGTGTGCGGAGCGCAAGCGGGCTGGGCGCAAAGAAGGGTAGGTTTCTGACTGCCGTCGTCGGGCCTGTCAGGTGCGGCAACGGATCACAGCGGACGAGCGGTCAGCCGCCGTTCACGCCGGACTCAAATTACGTAATACTTAGCGTTGAGCTGCGATCGCGGCGGCATTGAGCGCACGCACCAGTGCGCGGGTGTTCTGCTCCAAAACGTCGCGGTTGATGTTCTCGATAGTGTCACAGGCCCGATGATAACAGGGATCGTACGGGCGACCAGCGGCACCGCCAAACAAGCTGGCCTGGATCTCCGACTTCGGCCCGCCTGCGCCCGTGTAAAGACCCATGGTCGGAATCCCCTTCTGGGAGAATGACGCACCGTCAGATCCAAAACGACCTTCAGCGCGCTCCTCGACACTCAAGTTGTGTTCGCGAAACTCAGCGAGGAGCTCGCGTCGCACCACGGCAGCCAATCCATCACCTGTCGCAGCGGCACCCTGAACAAAGCGCGCGAAGTTAGGCGAGCCGACCATATCAAGATTGATATACAACGCGATGTGCCGACGCATCTCCTCGGACAGGGATGCCAGATGGTGGCGGGAGCCGATGAGGCCGCGCTCCTCTGCGCCCCAGAATGCGAAGCGGACGCCAGCGCGGGCTTGGGTCGGTCCCTGGGCCAATCGCAGCGCCGCTTCGAGCACTACAGCCGAGCCGCTACCATTGTCGTTAATACCAGGTCCCTCCGGCACGCTGTCGAGATGCGCACCAACGATGATCAAGGAGCTATCGCTATTAAAAGCCGTATCGGCGAGCACGTTTCGAGTGAGCCGCTTGCCGGTCACGGCATTGACCTCGAGGCGCACAGTGGCGCCGTCGCGAGCTGCGATTTCGAGGGAGCGGCCGAGTTCGTATGAGACGCCGACCACCGGAATGGGGGCAAGCTCACTCAGCTGACCCGAAAAAGCATCTCTTCGTCCGTCAGTGCCCTCATTCATGATGATGACACCGGCTGCGCCAGCGGCCACAGCGTTCTCGACTTTGGTTTGGAAGGTGCAGGTCCCGCGACGGATCAGCGCCGCAAAGCCACGTTCGAATTCATCGAAGTCGGTGGTTTTGCAGCCGCTGGCAGAAGCGAGTGGCGGTTGCTCGGCAAGCCCGACACTCACCGCACGCAGTCGCGCCGTCACATTGCTCGAATCGGAGTTGGTCAAGGTCCGAAAAGCGGCGGCAGGCGCTGGCTCCTGCCGCCCGTCAGGGAAGCGCACAAGCAGGACCGGCGGCACTCGCTCCTCGAAGAAGGGGAACTCGAATTCTTCAAAGTGAACGCGATAGCCCGCCTCTTTCAACGTCTCGGCCACATACTCTGCGGAACGATCGTAGCCGAGGGTGCCGGCGGCTCGGTTGCCACCACTCTCAGAGGCGATGTCCTGCAACACTCGCAGATGCCGGAAGGCGCCCTCGCTTGCCGCTGCGTCGAGCAAGCGGGGAGCAAAAGCGCCATCGACGATATTTTCCGCCCTGGCCATGCGGCCTGGTGCGACTGCAGTAACGAGCGCGGCCGCGAGGCCAATGCTCCAGCTTGCACGAAAGGTCTTTGACGACAGCATCATCGTCAGGCCCTGGCGGAAGCCAGCAACGAGGTGGCTTGCATCGGTAAGCGATGCACTACGAAGAAACCCGGCCACCGGCATCGCCGGATGTTGCGCCCTCCGCGAACGAGCGGCCACGCAGCCGCCGCGCAGCCAATCAGCGTGATGAACTCGCGACGGCTGCTCATTCGATCACCTCGTCGGCACGCGCGAGCACAGTTGGAGCTGTCTGGCCGGCTCATCTTCGGCGACGACGCGCCCGAACGGCAGCGCAATTCCCAGCGCAACCTGATCGAAGGACGGACTATCTTCTGGATGATCACTGCTGAGCGCCTTCAGTTTTGCCGACCCGTCTCATAAGAGCGATTGGTGACAGCGAAGTCCCGACCACATTGCGGAAGCCACCAGAGGCCACTGAGCCATCCGGCGGGCGGTCCTATCTAGCTTTGTGCCCTTCTACGAACTCCTCAACAGCTCGCGTTGCCTTAAGGCAATCCTCCTCAACGGGTGATGAGCTGTGAAGAAGCTTCACAGTTAGATCGGGTGAGACTTCGAACCAATACATGTGTTTCGGCGCAGTCTCCCGCTCCGCCCACGCGCTGTGCCGCCACCTGTCACCCCAATCAACCTTAAAGCCCTTGATGCTACGCGTCATGATTGCTGCTCCGCACGAGCTACCCGGCGACTTCGGGACCATTCCATTATCGTGAGGCCGTGCGCAGGCGAGTTCAACGCGGTCTACGCGGCCGATGGCGGATGTGGTGTCGCTCTGAGGGCCAGATGGCTGAGCTGCCGGGCAATGATCGTCAGCTCCTCGGTCGCGTGCATCTCCGTCAATCGATCAATCACGGCGGTGAGCGCCTTGATATGAGCCTCGGCGTTTTGGGTGAGGCTGATGCGTTCTCTGCTTGTCATGGGCACCCTCCTTCCAACCACCCCATTGCCCCAACCCGCTAAATCTGGAAATCGCAATGGTCAAATTGTCCCCATGGAGACGCTGGCGCGGTGTAGCGCTCGGCGGCCCACTACAGCGTGGTGCCCAATTCTGTTTTGCGGCCCATGACGAGGCGACTACGAGCCTAATTGCTGAGTATTGCCGTCCTGAGCGCGTGCATCGCGGCGGTAAACCATCGCGATGGGACATCCATGCTCACGCTCGTGCGCTGCGGTCGCTTGGTGCCGTCAAGGTGCGACGTGAGGGCTCGCAATGGATATGGCGCTTGCCGGGCTAACTGAAAGCAGTCGGTAGCAATCCGGTAGCAAAAGAAGAAATTAGCCTTATGCCTCAAGGCCTAGCGCAGAATGCCAAATTCGATGACGACAAATCCTCGCGACTGTCG
>DATEME010000373.1:0-1573 GCA_035275865.1 Candidatus Acidiferrales bacterium
ATCTGGCGCAGTCCCTGGTCCAGCTTCAGGTACTCCGCCGCCATATCAAACTGAATCTGTGCAATCCGAAACGGATTCAGGTCCTCGCGCGGAGCGATCCGCGGTATTGGCTGGGGAACAGCAGCCGCCTTAGCGACCGTAGCCATCACTTCCTCCTGACGAACCTTAATGTGCCGGACCCTGAAACCACGCGACCTGAATGATCCTCTTAGGGGGTCGGAGCTTTAGCTCCGACATAATTCCGCCCCAAAACGGGCTTTGGCCTCTGAGGCTTCGAGCCATTTTTGCAAGCCTCTTCAGCCGACCGCGTAAGTCCCGCGAAAGTCGAAGTTTATTCGAGATGCAGGGGAAGTCAATGGAAACTGGCTTGCTGGCCGCCGACGCGGGTGCCTAAACGCAAACACGGCTAGCCCCGCATTAACGCAGCCCAAACTACAACATATTGATTACAAATAACTTAGCTGGAAATCGTGGAGGCGATACCGATGTTGACGTTTTGTGTCCATCGACGCATCTTATTGCAAAATCTACCGGTTGGCCGTGCCAACGCCCTCTTCGGGTCCTTTGTGCCGAAGGCGTTCTCTGCAGCCTGCAATTCTCTGCGTCTCTGCGGCAAAGCCTTTTGCTCTTGCTGCAAATGAAAGGGCGTCATCCTGAAGGACGCGAAGCGGCCCTGAAGGACCTCTCTTGCTTTTCTGAAACTACACTGCCCCCGCCGGAATCCGATCAACGCCCATATACGGCCGCAGCGCTTCAGGCATCAGAATCGACCCGTCCGCCTGCTGATAATTCTCCACGATCGCAATCCATGTCCGGCCGACCGCCAGCCCCGATCCATTCAGCGTGTGCACAAACTCGCTCTTCCCGCCCTTCTGCTTGAACCGAATCCCCGACCGCCGCGCCTGAAACGCCTCGGTATTCGAGCAAGACGAAATTTCCATAAACTCTCCGCTCGAAGGCAGCCACACCTCCAGGTCATACGTCTTCGCCGCCGCAAACCCGATGTCCGCAGTGCAGAGCTTCATTGTCCGATGATGTAAGCCGAGCTTCCGCAGCACCGCCTCCGCATTGCCCACGAGCGATTCCAGCTCGTCATAACTCTGCTCTGGCCGCGTAAACTTGAACATCTCGACTTTCTGAAACTGATGTTGCCGCTTAATCCCGCGCGTATCCTTCCCCGCCGCGCCTGCCTCAGAACGAAAACACGCCGTCCACGCGCACACCTTGATCGGCAGCTGCTCCGCATCGAGCGTTTCGTCGCGATGCAAACTCGTCAATTCCACCTCAGACGTGGGCGTAAGCCACAAATCGGTCCCTTCCAGATGAAACATATCCGCCGCGTACTTCGGCAACTGCCCGACGCCTGTCAGCGAAGCCGTATTCACAATAAACGGCGGCAAAATCTCCGTGTATCCATGCTCGCCGGTGTGCACGTCGAGGAAAAAATTCGCAATCGCGCGTTCCAGCCGCGCCCCTAATCCCTTGTAAACCGCAAACCGCGCCCCCGCAATCTTCGCAGCTGAATCAAAATCCAAAATCCCGGCCCGTTCGCCCAATTCCCAATGCGGCTTCG
>DATEME010000374.1:0-8391 GCA_035275865.1 Candidatus Acidiferrales bacterium
GGCTGGTGCATTTCACTCATGTGCCCGACGTAGTGATCCTGATGGCCACGGGCGTGTTGATCGGGCCGGTACTACACTGGGTTGATCCGGATATTTTTCGCGGCGCCACACATGGTTTCGGGGCACTCGCGCTTATTCTGATCCTTTTCGAGGCGGGGCTCGATCTAAAAGCGGCCGAGATGGTACGCCACTTTGGCTCGGGTTTTTTTCTGTCGCTTCTGAGCTATATGCTTTCCGGCGCGCTTATTGCCGCGGCATCGCGGTATGTCTTTCATTTCATATGGATCGACGCACTGCTAATAGGCAGCGCGCTAGGCTGCGTGAGTAGCTCGATCTTGCTGCCAACGCTCCAGCAAGTGCGGCTCCGGCGTGAGCTGAAAGTCACTCTGCTGGTGGATGCTTCGCTGAGCGATGCCTTCGGCGTGCTGGGGGTAACGACGTTATTGCAAATTGCCATGGGCGCGAGCGCGAACCCAAAGGCGATCGCCTGGGGATTAGGTTCGAGCCTGCTGCTGGCGATAGCGTGGGGCGTGCTTGCGGGAGCGCTCTGGTCCTATTTGCTTCCCTTTCTTTCAGAGGAGCGCTTCTGGCATGTGCTGACGTTCGCCGCGGTTCTGCTCGTTTACTCCGGTGCGCATCTGGTCCGGGGCAACGAGCTCATTTCCGTGCTTTTTTTTGGATTAACGCTGAGCAACTTTCCATTGCTGCGGGAGCGGCTCCTATCGGAGGAACGTACTCAAGCCGACTGGTTCAGTGAGACGCCGATCAAAAGCCACCACAGACGCGCGGTCGATCAGCCCAGCGTGCAGATGTTGACGTTTCACGGCGAACTGGCCTTTCTCTTGCGGACCTTCTTCTTCGTATTACTCGGTCTGCTCGTTGACTGGGCAGGTCTGCGCACGAATATATTCCTGGCAGTTTCGTGCTTGGCGGCGGTTCTTGCGAGCCGCGCTACCGTGGTTCAAATTTGCCGCTTGGCGTGGAAAACGTTTTCGCCGCTTGAACGGGAACTGATGATCTGGTTTGTGCCGCGAGGACTGATCACAGCCGTTCTCGGTATCCAAATACTTGAAGTGCGCGGACCGTCGTTTGCGTTTCTCCCGTCGCTCGCTGTAGTCGTGATTCTCCTCACGAACCTGCTCCTCGTCATCGGAACCGTACGGGCGCGCAGGGCTCCGGCGGAGGAGCCGGTTAAGCCAGTTGAGCATGTTTAGACGCCTATTGATTCTGCGAAATCGCGACGGCGCCAGAGCTTGAGGCCAGGGTGAGCCACTTGATCGCGGCGTCCTGTTCCTCGTTGGTGAGGCGGTTGTAATCCCACGGCGAGCTGATGTCCAGCTTACCTGACGCGCCGTAAAGCGAATAAACCTTGCCGGCCTCCTTCACGGCTGCCTCAACGTCGGATGCGCTATCGTCGCGATCAAGCAGCGGATTTAACACGTAAACCGGGCGCGGCGCGATCATGGCGATGAGATCGTCGAAATCGTACGGCACTTGCGATTCGTGCCCGACGAAGAACCCAAGGCGGGGCAGAATATCGCGCACATGCGCCCACCGCGCGATTCCGCCGGTGCCGGTCGCGGCAGTGTCCGTGCGCATCGGGGTGAAGCCGGCGGCGCAAATCACTCCGGCAACCCGCGAATCGAGCGCGGCGGTGTAAAGCGCGACAGTGCCTCCAATCGAATAGCCGAAAAGATAGATGTGCGATGGATCGACGAGGCTGTCTTTTTCGAGCGCGTCAATTGCAGCTTGTGCGTCCTCGACCATGCGGCCCATGTGCGACCAGTGCGGATAACGATCGTAAAACGGTCCGGTCTCGGTGAGCCGGCTGCCGAAGCCGCTTTGGTCATACGCGAGTACCGCATAACCCTGCTGTACAAGCGCCAGGATCGGATGCAGATCGTTCGTGTGGTAGACCCATTCGTAGCCGAGCGGATAGCTGAAGCCGTGCAGCCAGATTGCGACTGGTAGCTTTTTGCCGGGCGGCGTGTCTTTTGGATAGTAAAGATCGCCGCGAATGCCGCCGCCGAAAACGATGCGGCGATCGCTTGTTTCACTCTTCTGCGGCTCATCCCAGCCGAAGCTCTTGCCGCCCGATGAAACGACCCAGGCGGGAATGTCCGGCGTGACCTGCGCTGGATTGGGAATGTAATTGTAGGCACTGGGCCCCGGACCACGGCCACGACCGCGGCCGGGAAAGCCAAACGGTGGCGCTTGATCTTCGGGCGCAGGCTTTGCTGGTTCGGTGCCAAGCATCCAGAGAACGGATTTGCGCAGCGTAGCGGCTTTTTCCTGCCAGGCATCGACGGACGAGATCGTTGAGCCATTCGACGATTTCAAAATGTCGTCGGCGGAGTGTCTCGGATATCGCGTGAGATCGACCGTTTCACCGGATCGCGTGCGCCACTGATTCCAATCCCATTGGAAGATGAGGCTGTTGGTCCAGTCCGGCTTTTGGCGCCCGAACTGCTGATCGAGCCAGTCGAGATCGGCCTCTTCATCGTTCGCGCCATGGAAGCCCGGCAAACGGAAGGTAGCGACCGCATTAGGTGCGCCGAGAAGCTTATAGACTTTCAGCGACGAGTAATACGTCTGCTCGTTGCCCCATGTGCTGGAAACCTGATCGTTGTGGCCCCATTCCATCAGCAGCGAGCGCGGCGCGATCAGAGCGGCAATCAAGTTGCCGTCGACGGGCAGACGATCTTCGCGACCGGCAAAAAATCGAAGCTGCGGCGCAAACCAAGTAGGGAAAGCGCGCGTCGTGGTTTCGATGCCTTCGCCAAAACCCGTTTCGCTGGAAGCGCGAAACGGAAGCACTCCACCGACCCCGGTACTTCCCGCTATCACAGCCGTGATGCGTGGGTCGAACGCGGCAGCAATGACGGCCATTTTACCGTCGCGCGAATAGCCGTAAATTCCGATGTGTTTGGTATCCGTTTGCGGAAGCGAGTAAAGGTAATCGACAACGAGGCTCGCGCACCATGCGCGCCGGGGCAAAAGTGCGAAGTCGTTTTTCGGATAGAGTGCGGAGATAGCCGCCGCATCGTCCATGAAATCATTGCCCGCATAGCCCGCTGAAATATAACCGCGGCGGATCAGCGACGGCGCCCATCCTTCCAGGCTGCTGTTGATCAAGACGGGAAACGGCCCTTTGCCGTCAGGAATGTATACGCGGACGCGCATCGTGCCGCCGTTCTCCGGGCCGAATTCGATGCGCAGATTGCGAACCGTGTAGCCAGCGCGATGGGTTTCGTCGAGCAGGTCGATGTGGCCCAGCGTAGGACGCGTCGGAAACGTACCCCAAACATATTTTTGAAAGAGCGACATGATCTCGGCGCGTCGGGCAGGCCACTCTGCCGCCGTCTTCACGGTGCGTCCATCGAGGAACGTGAGCGGATCCGGTAATTGGTCGTGTTTTGGGAGCGAGTTGAAATCCGGCGGGAGCTCGCCGGTCTGTTTGAGCCATGCGTCAAAAGGCGGGTCGGACGGCAGAATCTGTTGGAGCTTTTCGAGATATTGCTGGCGCGAGAGTGAGGTCCCGTTATCATCGGCGCGGCCGATTGTGCCGCACGTGAGAAGCAGCACGATACATGCCGAGAATAGACCGAGGAGGGATTTCCTCGAAAGATGATCGCTCATTAATACCTCCGGCCGTGCCGCCGCTCGATTGCATTGTGTTCGGGGTTCGGGCGGTTTCGACTGATAAAATAATTTCGAATTGCAAATTCGGCACAAACTTTTACACCGGGCGTGGGGCGTGTCAAGGCAATCCGCAGGTGGGGCCAGACGTTTCCGCGCTACGCGTTGGGTCCTCCAGCCCATGCTGCGTTAGCACAGTGCTCCGCGTTCGCTACAAGGACGAACTGCACGGAATGGTATAATTCAGCGCTCTGCGATAAAAAATGCCATGAATCCTGCGCTCAAACATTGGATTGACCTGGCCGAGACCAACGGCCTGAGATTACTGACGATCCTTCTGTTTGCCCTACTTTTGGCGCGCGTTTGGAAGGCACTCACGTCGCGGCTTGTGGAGATTTCCAAGGGACCTACGCGCGTCGGGCAGATGCGCGAGCAACAGACGCGCACGGTGGCGGGAATCGCATACAGCGCGGGTGTGGCGCTGATCGTCGCCGGTGCCGTCTTGATGGCGTTGCCGGAATTCGGCTTCACCGTGACGCCTCTGGAAGCGACCGCCGCGGTGGCCAGCCTCGCACTCGGCTTCGGTGCGCAGAACCTTGTGAAAGACGTGATCAACGGATTTTTTATTGTGATTGAAGACCAGTATGTGGTGGGCGATGTGATTCAACTCAACGGCGAAACCGGACGCGTGGAGCACGTGACACTGCGGCGCACCGTACTGCGAAATGCGAATGGGGCGATGGTCACGATCCCCAATTCGCTCGTGGGGCAGGTGTCAAATCTAAACCGCGATTGGTCCCAGGCCTTTGTCGACGTGACGATACCATCGGACGAGCAGGCCGGTCGCGCGATTGCGACGCTCGAAAAAATTGCGGGCGATTTTCGCAATGATCCGGATTGGTCGGCCGCGCTGGTGGATGGGCCCCGCGTGCTCGGCATCGAATCGCTGTCCCTTGAGGGTACCGTGCTGCGATTGCAGGTGCGCACAATCCTGAATCGTAAGGACGATGTGGCGCGCGAATTGCGTCGCCGGATCAAACTTGGTTTTGAGGAGTCGCGCATCCTACTGACGAACACCCATAAGGTGGAATTTCACGGCGATCTGGTGCCCCAGGCGCCCGCTTAGCCTATCGATCTAAAAAAATGTGCGAAAATCGAATCTAGGGTGGGTTAGTTATACTGTCCTTCCGAGGCGCGGTACCCAAGCGGTAAGGGAGAGGTCTGCAAAACCTTCATGCGTGGGTTCGATTCCCACCCGCGCCTCCAGTAATCCCTCCAATCCAATAAGTTTTGCTCGACGATAATTCCATACGCGCTTACTCCACGACATTTCTCAGCGTGCCAATCGGATCGATCGAGATTTCGATTTCATCACCGTGGTGAAGCGTGAGATCGTTTGGCGGGACAATCCCGGTTCCGGTCATGAGTAGGCACCCGTAAGGGAAACTTGTTTCGCGATACAAATATCGTACGAGGTCCGAAAGCGAGCGTTTGATTTTGCGAATCTGCGTTGCGCCCCGGAAGATCGCCGCGCCATTCCGATATATTGAAATTGTGATTTCCGTGTCCTGCGCGAGAGGCTCGTCGCTGAAATGAACACACGGGCCGATCGCGCAGCTTCCGTCAT
This sequence comes from Candidatus Acidiferrales bacterium, assembly GCA_035275865.1. GTDB lineage: Bacteria > Acidobacteriota > Terriglobia > Acidiferrales > UBA7541 > Palsa-295. Next base: position 5,267 of record DATEME010000374.1, read on the forward strand.
AGACCTTCGCCTGCGGCAGGTAAAGCGGATTTTCGCCTTCGATGTCGCGAGAGCTCATGTCGTTTCCTGCCGTGTAGCCGACGATGGACCCGCGATTATTTATAACCAAGGTAAGCTCGGGCTCCGGCACATTCCATTTGGCATCCCTGCGGATGCGCACCGGCGCGCCCGGGCCGACGACACGATACGGCGGCGCTTTGAAGAACAGCTCCGGCCTTTCCGCGTCATAGACCTTTGCGTAGAAGTCCCCGCCGCCGGAGTCTTTCGATTCTTCCATGCGCGCGTCGCGGCTGCGAAAATAAGTAACACCTGCGGCCCAAACCTCCTGATTGCCGATGGGTGCCAGGAGTGCGTTCGACGCTGGCGCCGCACACGAAGTAAACGTGCTGACAAACTGCACCAGGTCTTCCGAATTGACGAGATCGTCCCAACTCACATTTGCAGAGCTCAAGAATGAGCCGGCGATTTCGACGATGATGTGTGTTCGAGTTCGATAGGCTTTCACAATTGCCTCGCGGTGCAAGTTCCGACGGGAGCAGGCAATCATACACGGTCTGAGGAGATGAGTCGCGAGCATCATTAGCCGTTCGCAACGACTTGGCTTAAAGCGCCATTTGGGTTTAGGCTGTAGCGCGAACAGAGGAAAAAACAGTGTTCCACTGGCACAGTAGGCGATCAGATCGAAGAACCTTCCTTAAAGCTGCGATTTCCGCCGCCGGCTGCGCGATTCCGATCCTCGGTGCAGAGGCGCAAGCTGCGCAATCGAACAGTGTGGTTTCTCTTTTTAACGGCAAGACGCTCGACGGCTGGATTGACATCGAAAACAGCGCCACATCGTTTGGAAGCGGCGACATAACCGATCTTTCGTCTCTCGCGAAGAAGATCAGCGACAAATCGGATGCGGTTGCCGCATTTCTGAATGCCGAACTGGATGATGCACTCCAAAACCAACTCGCAACGTATTCTCCATCCGAGACGCCGACGGACATCAAGGCGGCAACCTCTGCAGTCGCGAAGGCGCTGACGAAAGTGATTCAAGGCGGTTCTCTGTACGAGAGCGGTGCGTTTCGCACCGTTGCATTGGCGCCCGAAACGCAGGATTTGCTGCAAGAGAATCCCCGAGGCGCGAACTTGGTCCGAGTTAACCGGCTGCTCTTGCAAGATGCGTTTCCGTCAGAGATCGCCAAAAGCCCCTCGGCCGGCTGGATCGTGAAGGACGGCGTGATCGCTAGCACGGGCGCGGGTCGAGGAGTGCTTTGCACCACGCGAGATTTCGGTAGCTTTCGGCTGACGTTCACGATGCGGCACGTTTCGGGAAATCCGGATCATCAGGCCTGCGTCCTGATATTTTGCACGCGGCCGTCAGACGACGAGCTTCCTCTTGATGCTCTCGGCGGAATTCAATTTCAGGTGCCCAAAGGCGGGCATTGGGATTATCGCCCGGGACAGAATAATGCAGGCAACGCGGAGTTTACGAATCTTGTGAAGCCGGACCTCGACCCTCACGAGTGGAGCCGCGTGGAAATTCTGGCCGATCCGTCGACCGGAACGGCGCGCATGGCGGTAGCGCAGCCGGCGAGCAGCAAAGCGATCGAGATTCTGGATTTCAAAAGCTTAGGCGCGGGGAAAACCGGCCCGATCGCTTTACAAATGCACAATGCAGGTCTCTTTGACGAATACAAAGATATTCAAATCGAAGAGAATCCTAAAGATCTTCGCTTGATTACGACTGGTTGATGCAACTGCCATACGATTTCGTCATTCGGAGAGCGGCCTGAGTTCGATCCCGGCGTTTCGTAACGTCTGAGCAACGGCCGCCGCGATTTCTGCCGCGCCGGGCGTATCTCCGTGGATACAGATTGTCTGCGCGTCAACCTCAATTTCTTTTCCGCCGACACTTAAAATCTTCCCCTGCTTGCCGATGCGCAGCGCTTGCCGGGCCGCTTGATCTGGATCACGAATCAGTGCGTCGGGAAACTTGCGTGACCGCAAGCCGCCGTCTGATTCGTAGCTCCGGTCCGCGAAAGCCTCTGCGGCGACGCGAAAGCCGACGTCGCGAAAAACATCGATCATCGACGACCCTGCCAGCCCGACAAGAACAACGTCCTTTCGCCAGCGTGCAACGCCATCCGCGACAGCTCGCGCGATTTCACGGTTCTTAGCAGCCTGGTTGTAAAGCGCTCCATGAGGCTTCACGTGGGCGAGGCTGGCCCCACACCTCGCGGCAATCTCCGCGAGCGCGCGAATTTGGTCGAACACGGAATCCGCGATTGTTCGCGGCGGAATATCCAACTCGACGCGCCCGAAATTTGCGCGGTCCGCATAGCCGGGATGCGCGCCAATCGCCACGTGCCAACGCAGCGCCTGTTTGATTGTGGCCTTCATCATTTGCGAATCGCCTGCGTGTGCCCCGCAGGCAATATTCACGGACGTGAGATGCGGCATGAGCGATTCTTGCGTGCCGTTCGTAACGGCCTCACGCATTTCTCCCATATCGCAATTCAAATCGATCCGCTTCATTCGATAATCGCCTCGGCTGAAGCAAGCAAGAGTTCCTGTTCGATCAGCAGCGAGCGCGCCTTTTCGAACGTGACCTGCTCAAAACGAATTTCGTCGCGCGGCCGAAATTGTCCTACGCGATGAAGATCGGCCGAAATTACATTCGCGATCTTCGGATATCCGCCCGTGGTCTGCTGATCCACAAAAAGAATAATCGGCGATCCACCAGACGGCACCTGAATCGCGCCGAGTGAAACGCCTTCCGTGAGCATGGGCCGCGCGTCCTGCAGCAGCAAAGGTGGGCCCTCCAGGCGCAGGCCCATGCGATTAGATTGCTCTCCGACGCGATAGCTGCTCGAATAAAACGAACGTTGCACCGATTCAGGAAACCAGTCGGCCTGCGGCCCGGGTGTGACTCGAAGCACGTTGCGAGCGGAAAGCTCCCTCGCCATGTGCAAAGCGATTGCTTTTCTTCGGAATGGCCCACTCGCCGCTTCAATTTTCAGTACGTCGCCTTTGCGCAACGCCCTGCCTTCGAAACCGCCAAGACCGCTCAAGAGGTGCGTCGATGCACTTCCGAGAAACATCGGCACAGAAATTCCACCGCGCACGCAGAGATAACAGCG
>DATEME010000375.1:0-5537 GCA_035275865.1 Candidatus Acidiferrales bacterium
CCTTGCGTCTGTGGGTTGCACGAATCGATTCAGCGCATTTCCGATCGATAGTGACCGCGAGAGGCGCAGCGAGCATGCGCCCCTACGCCCGTGGCAAAAAGCATATGCAGCCATTGCGCACTACACTTACCTGTGCAATACTCCCAGTTAGGTATTGCTATCCAATAGGGGAGATACGATGAAGACTGTGCGCGCGATGTGCAGGCGAGTAGCGGGGATGTTCGGGCGCGAGGCGCGGGACCGGGAGCTTGCGGCCGAACTCGAAAGTCACGTCGAGATGCACGTGGAGGACAACTTGCGCGCGGGAATGCCTCCGGAAGAAGCGCGGAGGCAGGCGCTCATGAAGCTCGGAGGAATGGAGCAGACAAAGGAACGGTATCGAGCGCAACGCACTTTGCCCTGGGTCGAATCGTTCATTCAGGATGTCCGGTTTGGCTTGCGCACGCTTCGCAAGAATCCGATTTTCGCGGCCACCGCGATTGTTTCTCTCTCGCTGGCTATCGGAGCGAACACGGCGGTTTACTCGATTATCGATGCGGCAATGCTGCGGGCGCTGCCGGTGCCACAGCCGGAGCGACTCTTCACGCTTTCGACGCCGGAAAGCAATCAGCCGGGGCTGCCGGATGCGGAAGAGGGCGATGCCTTCAGCTATCCGCTTTACGAACAAATGAGCGAAGCGGCCGGCAATTCGGCGCAACTGGCGCTTTTTGACTCTCCGGGTCCGACAGAAGTGCAACCGCTCGATCCAAACACGCCGCCGGAAAAGGCCGTCGCAGAGTACGTCTCGGCGAACGCATTCGAGATGCTCGACATCGCGCCCGTGGAGGGACAATTATTCTCGCCATCGGAGGATCGCTATCCGCCGTCGCGAATGGCGGCTGTGCTCAGTTATCAATATTGGCAAGCGCGGTTCGGCGGCGATCCGCAGATCGTTGGAAAGACGCTGACGGTCGATGGGCGAACATTTTTTGTTCTGGGAGTGACGCGCAGCGGGTTTTCCGGGGTCGAGCCGGGCAAATCAGTAGACATCTGGCTGCCGATCACGACGGGCGATGCAGGTATTTTCACCAATGCCGAGTACAGGGCGTTTCATTTGATTGGCCGCCTTGCACCCGGGATGGCTCGCCAAGAACTCGCCGCGAAGTTACAGCCGGCGTTTCATCATCACGAAGAAGAGCGCGTCGCAGCGAATAGCGCGATGCCTGCGGAGCTGCAGCGGCAGCTCACGGGGATGAGTCTCACGGTTGAACCGGGCAGCGACGGAGTTTCCGGGTTCCGGCAGACGTTCGCGCGGCCGCTTTGGCTTCTGTTGGGCGTTTCGATCTGCATTCTTCTCATCGCTTGCGCAAACGTTGCCAGCCTGCTCCTTGCGCGTTCATCTGCGCGATCGGGAGAAATGGCTCTGCGCACATCTCTCGGCGCTGCTCGCGGCCGTTTGATCCGGCAACTGCTTACCGAGAGCCTGCTGATTTCGGCGTTCGCCGTGCCCGGAGCATGGGCGGTGGCTCGCGTGGCGGCGCCGGCTCTTGTTGGCATGGTCTCGACGCCGAGCGATCCGGTGCGGTTCGATCTTGCTCTGGACACTCGCGCTCTGATCGTCTGCGCGCTGGCCTGCTGCGCATCCTCTCTATTTTTTGGCGTTGTCCCCGCATGGAGCGCTTCCGACGCACGGCCCATGTTTGCGCTGCGCCAAGCAAGCGGACAAACGGGCAGTCTGCGGCTCGGGCGAGTGTTTGTGGGGATTCAGGTGGCGTTTGCGTTTTGTCTTGTGACCAGCGGCGCAGGCTTCCTTTTCAGCCTGCTGCATCTGGCCGAAGTGAATCGAGGATTCGATGCACGCGGCGTGACCGTGCTGACGATTACGAACACGCGGCAACGAGACCGGCAATGGCCCGTGATGAAAGAGATGCTTTCACGGACCGGCGGGCTTCCGGGAGTGCAGGGCGCGGCGACGGCCTGGATGGCAGTCTTCTCCGGGGCGCGGCGCGCCCAACACATCGTTCTGCCCGGGAAACCGCCTTCCGATGATGTCGAAACGTTCTACCGCGTATCGCCGGGTTATTTCACAACGATCGGGACGCCGCTATTAGCGGGGCGGGACTTCACGTTTCTCGATAACGATAACGAGCCTGTGCCGACGATTGTGAATCGCGCGCTCGCGAGGAAATATTTCGGGAGTGAGTCCGTCATAGGCCGGGAATTTCGCCGCGATGACGGGGCGCTTCACCAGATCGTGGGGCTCGCGGCCGATTCTCATTTCGGCAGCCTGCTGCGTGGGCCGGAACCTATCGCGTATATGCCGATGAAGCCACCGCGAATCTTCACGTTTTACGTGCGAGCCACAGCCGGCCCCGCGGCAGTGTCCAAAATGGTGCAGCAAGAAGCGAATGCGGTGGGCGCAGGAGCATTTGTGAGCGATGTGACTACGCTCGACGCGCTGGTGGGCGACTCGATCTTGAGACAGCGACTTCTTGGCACTATCGGTGGAGCGCTCGCATCCCTGGGGCTGCTGCTTGCGGCGATCGGGCTTTTTGGACTTCTGAATTACACGGTGAGTCGCCGGACGAAGGAGATCGGCATCCGAGCGGCAATAGGCGCGCCGCGATCTCACCTCTTCGGCCTCATCGCAAAAGAGATTTTCGGCTTGGTGGGGATTGGTCTCGCGATCGGGATGATCGGTTCGCTTGCGGTGATGCGGGCGGCACATTCGCTGCTCTTCGGCGTTGCGCCTGCCGATCCGGCAGTGATCGGTACAGCATTGGGCGTTTTCATTTGCGCCGCAGCCATCGCCGCCGCTATACCAGCGCGACGCGCGGCCAATATCGATCCGATGAAGGCGCTGCGGCAGGAGTAATAGCGAAAATTCGGTTACGTTTGGGCGGCGGATCGTGCGGTAGATTTTTTGTTACATGCGAAGAGCAATACCTCAGGGGCTAAAGCCCATTTTGCTGGACGTCTCAACGTCGGAGCTGAAGCTCCGACCCCCTAAAAAGCCAAATTCAGACCCTGCGCGCCTAAAGTTTAAGGCGACCCACACTAAAGCCAGAAGCATCCGCGCAGAGGCCACATCACGGCGGAACAAAACGAGCGGCGAAAGCGCCCGACTGAACAACGAGTCGGCCGCTACTAATCAAGAGTAAATTCAGAGTCGTGGCCGTTTCATGCTAGGATTCAAGCACTTAACAGCAAAAGGTAGGGTTATTCGTGCGGCCCGACCGTTATTACTGTCCACAGTGCTTGGCGCACAAGCCGTTTCTTCACAAGCACGATTTTGTCCTTATTGTCCTCTTCCGGTGGGTCTGCGATGGCCTCTCACACAGGGGTGATAGATCGAAAATGCGACTGAGACACCACTAAACCCTGCCTCGCCGTGTCGATTAGCGTTTGCTACCCCGGGGACTGCTGATTCGTTGGGCCCGTTGCGGCGGGGCCACAGAATAAATTGGACAAGGCGGACCAGATTGCGCGGATGGTGATTACGATTACGGCCAGGGCGACGAGGACAATCGCGGCTGCAATGTAAGGGTGGTGCGTAGCGAACCACGTGAGGAAGACGACGGCTGCGTCTTCACTAAGGCTGAGGGCGAAATTTGAAGCGGGCTCCGGCGAAGGAGTGACGGCGATCCGCGCGGCTGTTTTTCCTCCGTGCGCGGCCAGGGCGACGAGGCCGCCGAGCAATGTGGCAATCAGTCTTTCGCCGGGGGGCAGCGTTGGGGTGGCCGCGTAGGCGATGAAGGCGGCTACCGGGACGCGGACGAAGGTGTGTACCGCGTTCCAGAGCAGGTCAAAAACCGGAATCTTGTCGCCGATGAATTCCGCCGCGAAGAGAATGCCGCAGGCGCCGATCACGTACCAATCCGCTGCAAAGTGCAACTGAGACGGCAGCGACAGGGCGCCAGCGTGCGCGAGCAATCCAAGCATCGCGACGGTCGCGTAGACGTTCAATCCTGCCGAGAAACATACGACGACAAGGAATGCGCTCCATTGGCGCGAGGGTAAAACGATCAACGTCCCGATAAGCCCGGTCATGGAGGCACAATAAACCAAGGCAAAGTCAAATTCAAAGGCGTGCCGGAGCCGAACACATTGCGGAACAATGCGAAAGGCACTACCTCAGGGGCTAAAGCCGATTGTGGACAGGCACCGTATGTCGGAGCTGAAGCTCCGACCCCCTAAAAGGCATCATTGCCATTTAGCTTCATTTGGGGCCTCAAGACACGCCATTTCGCGCACAAATTCTTCGATTTAAGGCTCCGAACGAGCCCGCTTGGACATGAATCGCAGACCGCCGCCGGTTCCATGTACAATGGCGCGCATCGAGGGAGATGATGGGCGAACCGGGCAAATATTATGTGGCGGTGATTGGCGCGGCCACGTCAGGATCCGTGGCGGCAGAACTGCTGGCGGAAAAAGGCATTCACGTCGCGGTGATCGAGCAGAACAACCGGCCCTACGGGAAAATCGAGGACGGGCTTCCCCGGTGGCACACCCAACAGCGCAAACAGGAATACGGGCTGATCGATGCGCGGCTGAAGAAGCCGGGCGTGCGTTTTCTGCCGGGGACGAAGGTGGGGCGCGAAATCGAGTTCCACGATTTCTGCAACAAATGGGGATTTTCCGCCGTGATCCTGGCCAACGGCGCGTGGCGCGACCGCGATCTCGGCGTGCCGGGGGCGGAAAAGTTCATCGAAAAAGGCCTGCTTTACCAGAATCCTTTCATCTACTGGTACAACCACAAAAACGAAAAGAGCTACACCGGGCCGCGTTACGACGCGCCAGACGCGACGCTTGTGGTCGGCGGCGGGCTCGCCTCGATCGATGTGGTGAAAATTCTGCAACTCGAAAATTACGAGCGGGCGCTTGCGGCGCGCGGCATTCACGTGGAGATGCACGAGCTGGAAAAAAAAGGCATACCTGCAATTTGCAAAGCTCACGGCATCGATCCGCAATCGCTCGGCGTGCAGGGCTGCCTGCTGATTTACAGGCGCCGCGAGCAGGATATGCCACTCGCGCAGCCGCCGGACAATGCCACGCCCGATCAGATCGCGAAAACGGAGCAGGTCCGATTGAAACTGCTGCGGCTGGCGCGAGAAAAGTTTTTGTTTCGCGTGCAGGATTGCACGATGGTGACCGGCATCATCGAAGAAAACGGGCGAATGGCGGGGCTGCGCGTGGCGCGGACGAAAGTGGAAGGGCGCAAAGCGGAGCCGATTCCCGGCTCGGAACAAGAATTGCGCGCGCCGCTCGTGATTTCGTCCATCGGTTCGGTACCGGAAGCTTTGCCGGGCGTCGTGATGAAGGGCGAGTATTACACGTTTTCGGGCGAGGAAATTCCGCGCTACACCGGCTGCGAGCGCGTCTTCGGCGTGGGAAATGTAGTGACTGGACAGGGGAATATTCGCGTCTCGCTCGTCCACAGCCAGAAAGTGACGACGCACCTGATCGAGAATTACCTGGATGTGGGATCGAGCGACGGCAATCTCGCGCCGTTCTATGAAGCGGCGGAGGCGAAGGCTGCCGCGCAGACCGAAACGATG
>DATEME010000376.1:0-9577 GCA_035275865.1 Candidatus Acidiferrales bacterium
TCTTGAGCTTCTTCGATATTTCGGGCTTGACGAACTCCTCGATGAGACTACGGCACCGGATATTTGGAGGCGCGCCAACGCGAAATTGCAGACCGACGAACTGACAGCGCAAGGCATTCTCAAGAAATTCAACGTGACGGCGATTTGCACCACCGATGATCCTACGGACTCCCTCGAATACCATGAACGAATTCAATCTTCGAGTCTCACTACGCGCGTTTTTCCCGCTTTTCGACCGGATGCAGCGCTTCGGACAGCCGATCCTGCCGCTTTTAACGCTTGGGTAGACCGTCTCGAAGCAAGTGCCGATGTGAGCATCGGTGATTTTGCGGCGTTTCTCGACGCATTGGAGTCGCGGCACGACCTTTTTCACGAACACGGCTGCAGGCTGTCCGATCACGGTCTCGATTCCTGCCCGGTAGACTTCTGTAGCCGGGCTGAGGCGTCCGCCATATTTCAGGAGCTCCGCGGCGGCGAGGAATTAAGCGCCGCTGATTCCGCGAAGTTTGCCAGCTTTCTGATGTTGTTCTTCGGCGAACTCGATGCGAAACGCGGTTGGGCGAAGCAATTGCATCTCGGCGCCTCGCGAAATGACAATACGCGCATGATGAAGCTGCTCGGGAAGGACACTGGCTTCGATTCCATCGGCGATTGGCCGCAAATGGGGCCGCTCACGACGTATCTTGATCGCCTGAACGATGCGAATCATCTCCCGAAGATGGTTCTTTACAACGTGAATCCCGCTCACAACTATGCTTTTGCCAGCGTCATTAACAGTTTTCAGAGCAGCGAAACACCGGGGAAAATTCAGTTCGGCACAAGCTGGTGGTTTCTCGATCAAAAAGAGGGAATTGAGTGGCAGCTCAACACCCTCTCCAATGTCGGTTTACTCTCCCGATTCGTTGGAATGGTTACAGACTCGCGCTCCTTCATGTCGTATCCTCGCCACGAATATTTCCGTCGCGTGCTGTGCAACCTGATCGGTGCGGAAATGGAGAGCGGCGAACTGCCGCAAGAAGAAGCTTTAATCGGCTCGATGATCGAGAACATCTGCTACGGAAATGCGCTATCTTATTTCCAACTGCCCGGATCGACAGACGCCTTTGTTCCCTTGCGCGCCGGCCAAGACTTGGCTCGCGCCAAATGAATGTGAAGTCGGGCCGTTTGCGCAACGGAGTCGCCGCGTTCGCCAGGTTCTTGTACGTCGCTCTGCCGGCAACTGCTGTCGCGTTCTTGTCTTCCGGAATTGCGCTTGCCCAGGACACACGCGTTGTCCGCGAGCCGCATGTCCCCAAAATCTGCACGACTCTCGAGGCTTCCTTTTCATCGGTGGGCGGGAATCCAACACCTGAAAACGAGTCGAGCCCGGACACCCAGCGAATCCAGAGTGCTATCGGCACTTGTCCGCCTGGACATGCCGTGGAACTACGCCCTGACGGGGCGAACGATGCTTTCGTTTCCGGACCGATCGAGATGAAGCGGGGAGTAACTCTGCTTGTTGCAGCAGATACGACACTGTTCGCCTCCCGGAATCCAAGAGACTATGACGTGCAACCTGGTAGCTGCGGCATCGTCGATACGAAGGGCGGAGGTTGCAAACCGCTTCTTCATTTCCTTGACGCGCCCGACGCGGGCGTCATGGGCGACGGCATAATCGATGGGCGCGGGGGCGCAACTCTCGCCGGCGAACACCTAACGTGGTGGGATCTAGCGGAACAAGCACGCGTGGGCAATCGCAAACAAAACGTACCGCGCATCATCGTGGCCGAGAGTTCAAACAATTTCACCCTCTATCGCATCACGCTGCGTAACTCGCCTAACTTCCATGTTTTTATCAGCAAGACGAATGGCTTTACGGCGTGGGGCGTAAGGATTGACGCTCCCCGAACGGCACGCAACACGGACGGCATCGATCCTTCCTCGTCCACTAACGTCAGCATCCTCTATTCCTATATCCGCGATGGCGACGACAATGTCGCAATCAAGGCCGGCAACAATGGTCTGTCGACTCACATTACCGTGGCACACGATCATTTTTACTCTGGGCACGGAATGTCGATCGGCAGCGAAACGAACGGTGGCGTGAGCCAAATCGAAGTGAACGACCTAACGATCGACGGCGCGGACAATGGATTGCGAATTAAATCTGATACGAGCCGCGGCGGCCTCGTTCAAGACATCGTTTATCGAAACGTCTGCATGCGCCAAGTAAAAAATCCGATCCTGATTAGCCCTTTCTACAGCACCGCGAGCGGCAATAAAATCCCGCTCTTCCAAGGCATTCTCATGCGCAATATCGTTACAACGACGCCGGGCAAGATTACGCTGGAGGGAAGGGATGCCTCCCACCTCTTGCAATTAACACTGGACGGCGTCACAGAAAGCGGTGTCGCATCAAGGAATGTCGTCGCCTCGCACGCGCGAATAAGGCTGGGCCCAGGCTCCGTGAACTTCGCCCCTGTCGGAGACGATGTCCAGATCGCACAAGTTAAAGGCCGGCGCGCGACACCGGCTTGTTCCGCGGAATTTGTCCCGTTTCCAAACTCACACATCGGCCCAGAGCGATAGTCGCAGAACCGGCTCAGCAGCAGATTCTCTCGAAATATTACCAAGACAGCACTTCGAGTTCCTCTCTTCAAGATTCCTGTTGCAATGCGGTGCTCATTGGATTAGAACCTGCCCATCGATGCGTCCGCCATGCTAAGTAGACGCGCAGCTTCGGACAACGCGGCGCGCGCTTCTTTTTGCGGCGGATCTTTTGGCCTTTCCAATTGAAGTCCTACAGAGTGATGGGAGGGGGACATGCGATACCGCTGCCTTTGCTTTTGTGTGCTGCTGCTTTGCGTCGTCGTTGCAATGGCAAATCGCGCTTCCGCGCAAGTGAATACCGTAAATTTGTCGGGCACGGTGCTCGATCCGCAGGGACTTGCAGTCGCCGGTGCGACTGTGACGCTCGCCAATTCCGGTACCGGCGTGCTCCGGTCCGTTACGACGGATTCCAGCGGCCGCTACGAACTGGTCGGCAATCCCCCGGGAACCTACACGTTGACCGTGGACGCGTCAGGTTTTGCCAGCCTGAAAAATGACTCCCTCACTCTGACGATCGGAACGGCGGCCGAATACAATCCCCAGCTTCAAGTGCAGAGCGCGGCCCAGACCATCAACGTTACTGGCGAGACGGCGCTCGTCGAAACCGGCAAAACGGATGTCTCGACAACGATCACAGACTTGCAGATCAACAATCTGCCGATCAACGGCCGCAACTACATCAATTTCACGCTGCTCAATTCGCAAGCAGCGCGCGACGATACGCCTTCCATCGGTGCCGCGCCGACCAGTGGGCTGAATTTCGGCGGTCAGCGGGCACGGTCCAATGAAGTGTCGGTTGACGGCGCCGACGCGGTCGACAACTCCGTCAACGGAGTACGCGCCACGGTTTCGCAAGAGGCTGTCCAGGAATTCCAGGTGATCACCAGCAATTACATGCCGGAATATGGGCGCGCTATGGGCGGCGTCGTGAATATCGTTACGAAGTCCGGCACGAACCAGGTTCATGGCGATCTATTCGGATTCCTTCGCGATAGCGCCATACAGGCTCGCAATCCGTTTTCTGTGCGTGTCGTATCCAATGCGCAGACCGGCTTCCAGGCGCTACCTGTAAAGCAGTCGTACACTCGCGCGCAAGGCGGTGCGACGATCGGTGGACCGATTCAGAAGGACAAGACCTTCTATTTTTTCAGCTACGAAATCACACGACGGCAGGAGACTGGCTTCAGCAGCATCGGTCAGAACAATTTCGGCCTCGTTAGCGTAGCCGCTCCCGCACCATGCTTCCCAGGGCAGACGACGGGTCTTGTAACGGCTGAGCAGTCAGCTCTTATCAAGTCGGCTGGTTTGGCCGCCGAGCAATATTTTTGTGCCGCATCGCTCGCCTCGCAAACGGCGCTCTTCGGAAACACTCCCGCGCTTGCTGGAACGCCACTCAATACATTCGTATCAAGCCGCGCGACGGTTCCCGCCTCGTTCGCTGGACTCGTTTCGACAGTCGGCAATTTTCCGACGTCCGAGGGCACCAGCTTGTGGTCCCTGAAACTCGATCATAACTGGAATACTCGAAACGCGTCGTTCGTTCGCGTCAGTGTTTCGCCTTCGACGGTCACCGGCATCGAAGTGAACGCGGAGAATCAGAATTTCGGCCAGAATGCGGGCTCGCGGACGTCGGTTCAACAAACGCGTGATCTTGCGGTTGTCGGCCAGCACACCACGACAATTGGCTACGATAAGTTCAATGAGTTTCGGTTCCAGTTTGCGCGAAGAGGCCTGCATTACGGCAATTCGCCGCTACCAGGAGGCAGCGCCGCCGCAATGAACGTCACCGGTTTCGCCTTCATCGGCCGCGAGCCTTTCTCAACGGAAGACCGAACCGAATACCGCTACGAGTGGACCGACGACTTCACGTGGACGAAAGGACCGCACACCTTCAAGTTCGGTGTCGACACAAATCTGCTGGACCTCACTTCATCGAAATCGCAGATCTTCACGTTGAATTACGGCGGCGTTTACTCGTTCGGCGCTCTTGACGCGGGCTCTCTCAACAGCGGGTTTGCCGGTCTGCCCGGTTTTTCTGCAGTCCAGGCTTATGGCCTTGGAATTCCCACATCCTTTATCCAAGGCATCGGACAATCGCACAGTCCATTCACGAACAAGACCCTCGGTGTCTTCGCGCAGGACAGCTGGAAGCTGAACCGCAACCTGACTGTCAATTATGGCGTTCGATATGACGTGGAATTCCTGCCGCAATTTACGCCCGCCACTGCGCTCAATGCGACCGGGGAAAAGACGTTCCGTGTAGTTGAAGGCATTCCGCAAGACTCGAATAACGTCGCGCCCAGAATTGGCATCGCCTGGGATCCGCAAGGCAACGGCAAGACCGTGATTCGCGCCGGGTATGGATTTTTCTACGATCATCCGGCGCTGGCGCTGGCGTTTCTTTCGACGGCCGAAGATGGTGCGAGATCGGCGCTTCTCGAGACGGCGGGCGGCTCGCCCTGCGCCGGTGCCGCTTGCGACGCGGACGTAAATCCATTTGCGCTGAACGCAACGAACATCTTTCAGGGTCTGCTGAGCGGAAATATCGCCGGTTGCTCCACGGCTTTCCCCTCGATGTGCTACCAACCGAACCAGCAGCGGTTCAACGCTTTCCAGCCGAACTCCTTATTTACGAATCAAAATTTTCTCACGGTGGGATTCCCACTCACGCTGCTGCCATTCACGATCCCCGTGGAAAGCAACTTTCAATACGCGCTCGCACAGCAGGCGAATTTCACGGTTGAACGTGAAGTTACGAAAAATCTGAAAGTAAGCCTCGCCTACAACTACACGCACGGCACGCATCTCGACCGCGCGCTCAACATCAGCGTATCGAATCCAGCGCTGCTTGTTTCCAATGACAACAACGCAATCAAGGCGGGCCTCGTGACTCCCGGAACGAATCCTCTCACCGTAGAAATTCCCAACGGTGCCACAGGCTCTTGCGTCGGGACCGGAACGGGCAGCCTCTTGCTCGAGGCCCCAGGCATACTCGCGCTTGGTTTTCCCCGCGCTGGCTGCGCAGGCGCTCCCGTGGGATTGATTGGCACTCCGGCCGTCTTCAACTATTTCCGGCCGTCCGGTCCAAATCCGTCTTTTGCGAGCCTCGTCCCAGGAGGATACAACACGCTTGTGGGCCTCGCGCAGACCGCCGGTTTCCCCACTGGTTTTTCGGGCGTACAAATTCCATGGAGTGACGTGAATCCGCAAACGTCCACAGGGAATTCCTTATATAACGCTCTCACTTTCACCGTGACGAAGCGCTTCTCCGATAACTTCGAATTACTCTCCGGTTGGACGTGGTCGCACACCATCGACGATTCGACAGATCTTTCGACGCTACTGAACCCGCAAAATAACAACGATCCTAACGCGGAGCGTGGGAATTCAAATTTCGATCAGCGGCATCGCTGGATCACGAGCGCCGTATTCGTCGGTCCCCCCGCTCAGAAAGACCAGTCGCTCGCGAGGAAAATTGTGGGGGATTTCACGGTTGCCCCGGTCATTGAACTTGCATCAGGGCGGCCGTATAACGTCCTGATCGGTTCCGACACAAACCTCGATTTCGGCACAGCGACCGGCCGTCCGTCGTTTTTGCCGGCGGGAACGCCTGTTCCGACCGGGTTTCCACCAGCGGTCACATCGCCGTATGTAAAGGGATACGAATTTATCTTGCCGACCAAATGTCTTGCGCCGAACAATCAGCCGTTCGCATTTGCTCCCGCGGTGCCGGCTCCGCCGTTTGGTTGCGTCGGCAATCTGCCTCGCAACGCGTTTGCGCGCCCGGGATTCTTCCAGATCGACTTGCGGCTCGAGCGACGCATTCCGCTCACCGAGCGCACGAATCTCGAAGTGATCGCGGACGGTTTCAACATGCTAAATCGCCTTAACGTCAGCGACGTGAGCCCGCTTTGCGATCCGACATCCGGCGTGTGTACGGCCGGTCAACCCACGTCATCTTATGATCCGCGAACCTTCCAGTTCGCACTAAAGCTGAATTTCTGATCCGCTGATTCTTGAATGAATGTCTCGTTATCGCTGATGGTGAGAGAGTTGTTGCTGTCTTATCTCAGTGCTTGCGGCCGTTGTAATCGATATAAACTGCTTTCAACTCCGTGTAAAAGTCGATCGCCGCGCGGCCCATTTCCCGCATCCCAACACCTGTGGCCTTTATGCCCCCAAACGGCAATTGCACCTCGCTCGCCATTGTCGGCGCGTTCACATGCGTGATTCCGGATTCGATGCGATCGATGAATTCAAAAATCCGGTTAGCGTCTCTCGTGTAAATCGAGCTCGAAAGGCCGTACTTTACCGAATTCGCCACGCGCAACGCTTCTTCAAAATCCGGCACGCGAATTACGGATATCACCGGTCCAAAAATCTCCTCCTGCGCAATCACGCTGTCCCACGCCACATGGTCGAATACCGTCGGCGCTACGAAATATCCCTTGTCGTAATCCTGCCCAGCCATTCTTTGGCCGCCAATCAGCAGCCGCGCTTCCTTCTTGCCGATTTCGAGATACTGCAGCACCGTGTTCAGCTGTCGCTCATCAACAAGAGGACCGACAATGACGTCCGGATCCACTCCGTTGCCAACCTTCACCTTCCTGGTGCGTTCGACGATCATGTCCACGAACTGATCCGCGATGGCTTCCTCCACTACCACGCGGCTCGTGGATGTGCAGCGCTGGCCGCTTGAGCCAAACGCGCTGATTACTGTCGACTCAGTCGCCAACTCCAAATCCGCGTCGCGCAGCACCACGACAGGGTTTTTTCCGCCCATCTCGCACTGGCACTTTTTCATTTGCCTTGCTGCCAGGCCATAAATCAGGCTGCCAACATCATTGGATCCAGTAAACGAGATCGCACGCAGGTCGCGATCCTGCAGTAATTGATCGCCCACTTCTTCGCCGGCGCCGAGGACCATGTTTAAAACGCCTGCAGGAAGACGGGCCTCCTGGAAAACCTCCACAATCTTCACGGCGCATAGAGGCGTCAGTTCCGCTGGTTTCAGCACCACCGTATTGCCGGTCACAAGCGCAGGTGCGAGCTTCCACACTGGGATCGCTACAGGAAAATTCCACGGCGTGATTGCGCCCACGACGCCCAACGGCTGCTTCAAGGTGTAGTTCAGCGTTTTTGTATGCTCGCTCGGCATGGTCTCGCCGCCCAAGCGACGCCCTTCGCCCGCGAAAAAATCGAGGATGCCGGCCGACCTCTGCACCTCGATCATCGATTCTTTAAGCGTCTTGCCTTCCTCACGGCACAAAGTCAGCGCGAGTTCATCTTTCCGTTGCTCCATGATTGCAGCGGCGCGGCCAAGTATCTTTCCGCGAACAGGCGCCGGTGTGTCGCGCCAAGCGGGAAAAGCCGCCTTGGCGGCCGCAATGGCAGCGCCTACTTCCTCACGCGTGGAAAGAGGGGCTATATTCACCATCTCTTGCAGATTTGCAGGATTTCGCCGCTCAAGTCTTTTTCCCGAGCGCGATTCCACCCATCGGCCGTTTACGAAGTTTCTGCAAACGGGTGCCGTTGCTGTTGCCGTACTCATGTTCTTCACCTATCTGAAAAGAGCATAACTCCGCCTCACGGACTCGGGCAACCGCCCACTGATTCGGCCCGAACTTGGCGAACGAATTATTAAGATGGTGTTGCGGGATTCAAGAGAGGACCCCCCCGGGCCCGGCTTTGCACGAGGCGCCGCCGTAGCCCGGGGTGGTTAAAACTAAAATTCCAAGCGCACTTCTAGCGACAGGATGCGCGGCCCGCGATCGCCGTTGTACTGCCCGATCGAGGTCACTGTGTTGACGCCCGAAGCATTAAAAGTGTAGTTGCTGCTCTGGCCATTGAACTCCGCATGGTTGAATACGTTAAACGCTTCGAATTTCAGCTGCAATGACCGTCTCTCGCTGGACCCGAGAGGAATGATTCTCGTCATCGTCATGTCCCAGTTCGAATATCCGGGCCCGACGATCATATTGACGCCTGCATTTCCAATCGTCCCTACGGCTGGCTCCGCAAATGCACTCGGATTGAAGGAGTGGCCGGCGGGAACATTTGCTTTGGGGTTGCCCACGACATCGAGCCGCGGAGTTTCTGAAGGCGAACCCGTAATATCCAGCGAGGGCGACGTGCTAAACCCGGGTGTAAACGGTGCTCCCGAAGAGAAGGTCGTTATGCCGGAGAAGTTCCAGCCGTCGGTAATGATCCCCAGCAGCTTGCTGTTAAGCGCCTTTCCCGCTTTAGGAATGTCGTACGCGTAATAGACGCTCAGCAATTGACGCCGATCCGTGCTCGCATTTCCGTAATTGCGCTGCCGGTTGTTTGCAACCAGAGGATCGATGGAAGTCAGCGCCAGATCGTGTGACCACGTGTAGGCCGCTCCCCATTGCAAACCATGCGAGAAACGCCTCTTCAGTGTGATTTCCAACGCGTTGTAGTTCGAGTGCGCGCCAAACCACATGGCGTTCATGTTTGCAAGGCCGCGGTAATTCACCCGCTCAAAAATTGATGGAAGGGGCTTATTCCCGGTCTGCGTGGGATCGATGTACTTCGGATCGAAATTCGCGCCAAGAGGAATGGCATTTTGTTCTTCTCTGCCATTCCGATGAATGCCGTACGTCCCCTGCCACGAAACATCCAGGACGGTGCTCCAACCGATGCTTTGCTGTACTCCGAAGCTGGCGCTTCTGCTCTCGGGCAGCGGCGAGTGTCCCGACCAATAACTGATGTTCCCTGCGCCGACCGCGCCGGTAGAGCCTGTTAACCCGTCAAGCGTGCCGTAATACACGATCGGCGTGTACGCGAGCGGAGGCTGGCCGGACATGTTGTACACCTGGTTTCCGTCAAGCCGGTCGTAATACTGCCCAAACCCGCCGCGAATTGCGGTCTTCCCGTTGCCGAAAACGTCGATCGCGAACCCAAAACGAGGCGCCACGGCCAACGATCGATACGAATACGTGTTCAGAGGAGCTCCGTTTAAGCCGGC
>DATEME010000377.1:0-1365 GCA_035275865.1 Candidatus Acidiferrales bacterium
GATAGAGCGTTATTGCCGTGAGGCCCGCAGCCGCTACGGTTGCGACATCGATCGGGGAGCCCGTCTCGTCCTCCGCGCCCTCCTTGCGGGTATCCATTTCGTCGTGCTCGCCGGGCTGAAGTCGACCCTCACCTGTCAGGCCTGGATAACGTTTGCCGATGTAGTTGAGCGTACCCGCGAGGAGGATCGCTGTGAGGCTGCCGAGCATCACCGGCGGCAGCACCTGGGCGAACATGTCGCCGTGGGGCTCGCCCAAAATCTCCGCATAGCCGACGGAGAGCGGGATCGCGCCCTCGCCGACACCGCCGGCCATGATCGGGATTACCACGAAGAAGAAGGTATGAAAGGCGCCGAGCCCGAGCACGGTGCCGACCAGCGTGCCGACGACGCCGGCCGCGATCGAGCCAATCGCCAGTGGCACGAATATTTTCAAAAACCCCTGCACCAGCACCTTGCGGTCCATACCGAGGATGCTGCCGACGATGATGCAAGCGATAAACAGGTAGAGGAAGTTGGTATACTTGGTAAACTCGATGACCGATTTCTCGATCTGCGGCGGCAGCAGCTTGTAATAGGCGAGAGCCGAGGGGACAAAGGTGGCAAAAATTGCCGCTGCGCCGATGTTGCGAAGCACAGGCGTACGCTTTCCGATTTCAGCGCAGGTAAAGCCACCGATCACCAGCACGGCGACCATGATGGAGATGTCGCCCTTGATGTCGCCAGTGTAGGTGAAGCCCACCAGAAGCGTGACAAGAATGACATAGACCGGGATGGGAACGATCCCGATCCGCATGTCCACGATCTTCCACCATCCTTGCGGCCACCATCGTGCGTGCAAGACTTCCGGCGATGTCGAGACGGAGGCGCTGTGCTGCATGGTCCGCTCCAACTCTGCTTTTCAGCGAAGAACCGACGAAGGCTCCTGTCGAATTTCCATGATCAGTCACGGAACGAGCTGAGGTCGACTTCGGGGCGACGCTCGTCCAGCTCCAGATCGCTGTTCGTCGGATCGTCGAACAGGACCGCCGCGCGCTTGATAAATCGATCATCAAAGGTTCTTTGCAGATCGATCTTCTTGTCCAGGAGATCGGGATCGAACGTCGCCATCATCTTGAGCGCGCTGTTCATTCCCTGGCGGCTGATGATCCCGGTGCGCGAATAGACCAGCAGGTTGGCTTTCAGCGCTTTGACATAGATCGCACGGTCGCCGAGAAAGTACTCAACCGGCACGGTGTCCACGATCTCGTCCGTAGTTGCGGTCGCGATCCATCGCAGCGTTTTGTAAAAGGCGTTGACCAGCGCCTGTATCGCCGCCGGGTTCGCGGCAATGAACTCCTGCCGGGCATAGAGCACGGCCGCCGGGTT
>DATEME010000378.1:0-1224 GCA_035275865.1 Candidatus Acidiferrales bacterium
GCCTACGCCGACAACTATCTCGTTGATGTGAAGTTCGGGGTGATTGTCGACGTCCAGGCAACGCGCGCCATTCGCCAAGCGGAGGTCGGCGCCGCGAAGACGATGATTGGCCGCACCGAAGAGCGCTTCGGCCTGAAGCCCGAACGTCTTGCAGCGGACACTGCCTACGGATCGGCGGCGACGCTCAACTGGATCGTCAACGAGAAGAGGATCGCTCCGCACATTCCGGTCATTGAGAAATCCAAGCGCGAAGATGGCTCGTTGAGTCGGCAGGACTTTACCTTCGACAACGATCGCAACGTCTATGTATGCCCGCAAGGCAAGCTTCTGCACACGACAGGCAGGATCCATGATAGCGATGTTCTCCTCTATCGCGCGCGGACCGCTGATTGTGAGCCTTGTCCGCTGAAACCCAAATGCTGCCCAAAATCGCCGGAGCGCAAAATCCCGCGCAGCATCTATGAAGACGCTCGCGATGCGGCCCGTGCACTCGCTGACACTGAAGCTTTCGAGCAATCGCGCCGCGACCGCAAACGCGTCGAGATGCTGTTCGCCCATCTCAAACGCATCCTGAGGTTGGGTCGTCTGCGGTTGCGCGGGCCACGTGGCGCGCAAGATGAGTTCACGCTCGCAGCTATTGCACAGAACCTACGGCGGCTCGCCAAACTGGTTGCTCGACCACCACCAGCCGGTGCCGCGTGTGCTGCATAACTGTTGCGGTCGCCAGTACCACCGCGTCCTCGCCGCCCTCAAATGGAGCGGATGGCAACGGATGATTCCAAGAAAATCCCCTGCTTGCCTTGCTCTTGATCGCGGACTTTTGCAACAAAATCTGCCAAAAGCGGACATAGGCACCGCAGCAAAAAAGCACCGCTATTCGATCACCTCGTCGGCCAACGCGATCAGCTTGTCTGGAATATCGAGCCCGAGCGCCTTAGCGGTGGTAAGATTGATGACGAAATCGAACTTGGTCGGCTGCTCGACGGGGATATCGGCTGGCTTCGCCCCGCGCAAAATCATATTGACGTAATCGGCCGCGCGCCGAAAAATATCGGATTGGTTTGGTCCATAGGACATTAGACCGCCCGCTTCGACGAAAGCTCGGAACGGAACGATCGTCGGAAGGCGTGCACCCAGTGCCAGGGTGTTGATGCGAACTCGGTGAGCGTTCATGATCGGGTCGAGAACGACATAAAGTCCATCCGTCCGGCTCTTGAGCGTCTC
>DATEME010000379.1:0-10335 GCA_035275865.1 Candidatus Acidiferrales bacterium
TGGACTTTACACATTACCGGAAGACGACGATCCTGCGGCGGATTCAGCGGCGGATGATCGTGCATAAACTCGACCGGCTGGAAGACTATGTGAAGTACGTTCAGATAAACCCCTCAGAGGTCAAAGCGCTCTACCAGGACATGCTGATCAATGTGACCAGCTTTTTCCGGAATCCGGGCGCTTTTGAAGCGATAAAAACGTTTCGCCGGAGCGGCTGCGGCGTTTCTTTACGAAGGCGGAGAACGGTTACCGGATCAACAAATCGATTCGCGACATGTGCATCTTCGCGTAGCACAATCTGCTGAACGATCCGCCATTTTCGCAGATGGATGCCATCTGCTGCCGGAACCTGCTGATCTACCTGGAGCCGGTTCTTCAGAGCAAAATGATTTCGCCGTTTCATTACTCCGCAAAGGCGAACGGTTATCTGATATTGGGAATGTCCGAGGGGGTAGGAGTGGTGGCGAATCTCTTCGCGCCGGTAGAGCGGGAGCACAAAATCTTTATCAAGAGGGTGGCGGCGCCACGCCAGTTGGTGACCTTCTCGCTCCATCCGCACAACGAACGGGCAGAGCACGGACCGCTGCATGTGCCTATAAAACAGATGGATAGCGGGTGGAACTACCTTGAGGCGCAGAAGGAGTTCGACAAGCGGCTGCTTGCACAGCACGTTCCCGCGGCCGTGTTTATCAACGACGACCTGGAAATCATTCACACGCGCCGAAACGTCAGCCGGTATTTCAAGCTTGCACCGGGTCGAGCGAGCCTGAATATCGTGAAGATGGCGCGCGAAGGCTTGCTTTACGATCTGCGGAACGCGATCCTGCGCGCGAAGAAAGAGAACAAGCCCGTGCGGAAGGAAAATGTGCAGATCAAGAACAGCAACGGGAACGGAAGTGCAGGCCATGAAGGCTCGAAAGACGAGATACGAATCGTGAATTTCGACGTAATGCCGATCCGGATCGGAAATCTCAAGGAGCCGTACTTCATGATTCTCTTCCAGGATGCCCCTGCGGAGCCGCCGAAGTCCGTTCAAGGGCGCACGTTGAAGAAGGCGGGAGATCTACGGCGGAATGAGGCACGCATCGCCAAGCTGGAGGACGAACTCACGGCGACTAAGGAATATCTGCAGTCCGTGATCGAGACGCAGGAAGCTACCAGCGAGGAGCTGCAATCGGCGAGCGAAGAGATTCTCTCGAGCAACGAGGAGCTTCAAAGCACGAACGAGGAACTGGAAACGGCGAAGGAAGAGTTGCAGTCGGCCAATGAAGAACTGAGCGGCGTGAACGACGAGCTTCGCAGCCGCAACGTGGAAGTCACGCACGTGAACAACGACCTGATGAATCTTCTGGCGAGCATCGACATCGCCGTGGTGATGGTGAGCGGCGACTTGACCATCCGGCGCTTTACGCCCCGCGCAGAGAAGGTGATGGGGCTGATTGGGGCGGACATCGACCGGCCTTTTTTGAACATTAATCCGGCAGTGGAAATCGCGGACTTGCAGCAGATGCTGCTCAGCGTGATCTCCTCCAACCGCTTGATGGAAAAGGACGTAACCGACCGGAACGGGACACGTTATCACGTGCGCGTTCTTCCCTATCGAACGAGTGAGGGCACGCACGACGGAGCGGTGATCACTTTGGTCGAAACCGCTGGGAAGTAGGGATTCGCTTACGGGAAAGAGTACTTCAACGAAAATTCCGCGTTGTAGTATGATGACCACCCCACAGCCTTCGCGTGAGGTGTCGCTTTGCGAAAAGACGCGCGGCGTCCGGAGAAGACCGGAAATCCTAACGGTAAGTCGGCCGATTCCAAACAAATGAGGCTGGAGTTTCGCCGTGCAGTGTCGCGCGCCCCTGGATACGTGTTTCAATATCTCTTGGACCGCCTCGAAGTCGGCGTCGCCCATGCGGACCGCCATGGCGTGATTCTGTACGCGAATCCGCGCTTCGCAGAAATCTTCGGGCAATCGATTCGAAGGGTGATCAGCGCGAATCTCAAGCAATTCATCTCCGCGGGCAGCTGGATGCACTTTGCGACGGCGATGAAGAGAGGGGCAGAAGATTTTGCGGAGGGGATGATCAGCGTGGTTGCCGACGATCATTCGCCGGAACGCGTGATTCGCCTCTCATTTTCTCCGGTGGCGGTGGGCGAAGTAAACACGATCGGGATCGTTGCGACCGAAGTCACCGAACTCATGAAGACGAGCAACGCCCTGAAGCAATCCGAGGCTTCCCTGAAATCGCTTTCCGCACGGCTCCTGCAAATTCAGGATGAGGAGCGACGGCGGGTGGCGCGCGATCTGCATGACACAACAGGGCAGGAGCTTTCGGTCCTGATTATATCGCTGGATCGTCTTGCCAAGCAGCTCGCCAAATCACCAGGCGATGTTCAGAAGACGGCGAACTATTGCGTCGAACGGCTGCGGAAGATGGAAAACGACGTGCGCACGCTTTCTTACGTGCTGCATCCGCCTCTGCTCGATGAGATGGGGCTCGGGACGGCGCTGGGCTGGTTCCTGGATGGTTATCAGAAGCGGACTGGAATCAAAGTGGAGCGGGAGATCCCCGAGAGTGTTCCGCGGTTTTCACTCGAGAAGGAAACGGCGCTCTTTCGAGTGATTCAAGAGTGCCTCACGAACGTGTACCGGCACTCAGGCAGCAAGTTCGTACATGTTCGGTTAGCTGTAGGCCCGCACTGGATAGAAGCATCGGTCCAGGACCGCGGGAAGGGCTTCGCGCACGAGGCCCTCCCGCAAAGGCCCAAGTCCGGCGTTGGCATTCAAAGTATGAGGGGTCGGCTGGAGATGGTGGGCGGTACGTTTGAGATATCGTCGGATACTCAGGGAACGCGGGTTGCCGTTACCATACCGGTTGAGTTAGACGAAGTTTTGGACAGTCAGCAAGAGCCGCAGGAGCGGGATGAAGGACGACGCGAGGCGGAGAAGCATATGCGGCGTCGAATCCTGGTTGCGGATGACCATCAGGTTGCGCGGCGGGGGATTCGCACCCTTTTCGAGGGTCAGCCTGACCTGGAGATCTGCGGCGAGGCCGCCGACGGGCTGGAGGCGCTGGAGCGGACCAAGGAATTGAAGCCGGATCTCGTGATTCTGGACTTGAACATGCCCAAGATGGGCGGCCTAACGGCGGCGAACCACATAAGAAACGCCGGATTAGGAACAAAAATCCTCGTCTATACGGGCCACTCTTATCCGCAATTGGAAAAGACAGCGATAGCGGCCGGGTGCGACGGCTACGTAGTAAAGTCAGCGGCCACCACTGACCTTGTGCGAGCCACCCGTACCGTGTTGAATGGAGGCAAGTTCTACCAAGCGCAGACGGTCAACGCCCAGTCTGCCTGACCGCCGTAGGCGCGTGAGCTACTGTAGAAGGCCTAGGTAGAAGACCTCACTACTTCTAAGTCCTCCACCCGATTGTTCTATCAAGCAATTTCCGCGAAGGTGGTAATGGCCCGGGAAAACCACAACAGACTGGGAGGCAGATTCCAATGGACAGCAAACCTTGGGAAGTCGCCGTTGTGTCCTCCAACATCGCGAACCGCCAGGACGTAGCTGGAATGCTCTTCCGTTTAGGGATCGACCCTATCTGCGTTTCTACTGTGGACCAATGCCGCGAGCTTCGCGCCCGGCCCAACCTGGGCTTAGTCTTCTGTGATCGCCGTGTGAAGGATGGCGATTACCGCGACGTTTTATCCGTTGTGAACACGCTGGATGCGCGGCAGGCGGAAAACGAAACTAAAGTAGTGATGATGGCGGACTTAGATACCCCGGAAGAATACCAACAAGCAAGACAACACGGACTTTTCGATGTGATCCCCTCCCCTTGCCGACCCACCGACGTGGAATGGATGGTCATTCAAGCCAAGAGAAACCGGTGCCAGAGGAAAGACCTCATCGCGCCCTCGCGCAACTTGTCTGTGCTGTGGAAGGCCGCAGGCGCCGGCGCGTAGCGAGGCTTGCGGATCGGAACTCCGACTGTTTGCCAGTGCTGCCCCCGAAGGACTCTGTTTAGGCTGCGTTGGCCGATCCTTCCAGTTCACTGCGGGAAGCCGACAAAGAGGCGTTCGGAGACGCATTGTAATGCTTGACGATCCGGAGCAGCGATAGGGCATCCGTGAGGGCCTGCCGCTCATCGAGGGAACCGTTTACATTCTGTAACCGAAGAAACCGAAGGGAAATCAACCGCTCGACCTCTTGGATTTTGTGCGCCAATTGTCTGCGATCACGCTCTAAAATCAGATCCTGAAGAGGATGCTGCCATTGCGGGAATTTGAGTTCGCTCATGTTCGCATCTCGCTTGGCTGGGCACACCTTGCCGTGGCTGAAGGCGCTTGAACTGCTTGTTCAAGTCCATCGTCTTTGCACAGGACGCGTGCAAGACGCCTGCCAGACGTGAACTTGCGGGAAGTGATTGGGATTGCGGGGCTTAGAAGGTTCAGCTGCGGCGATCAAGGGCAAATGGCCGAGTAAAATTGTCCGAGGCTCAGGGCAGACGGAATGAGTTATTGCAGCGTTGACGAAAATCGCGACGGCTATTAAAGTAAAAGCAGGTCGCGTCGGCGACCTTTTTTGTTGTCTGCTGGGAGGTCGTACAATTGGCAGTACATCAGACTCTGGATCTGATTATCCTGGTTCGAGTCCAGGCCTCCCAGCCAATCCTTCCAGCCCTTTTCTGACTACCTAATTTCTGACGAATCAAGCGTTTCCGTAGACGGGGATCGCGGCTCCGTGGACGAGTTTCGCCTCGTCGCTGCATAAAAAGAGGATGACGCGCGCGATGTCATCCGGTTTTGGCCACTTGGAAAAATCAGCGTCGGGCATCGCTTTGCGATTTGCTTCTGTGTCGATGATGCTCGGAAGAATGGAATTTGCGCGCACGCCCGTTCCTTTCAGGTCCGCGGCGAGCGAGCCAATCATCGCGACCGCAGCGGCTTTTGAAGCGGCGTAGGCAGAAGCTCCCGCCGGATGATCGACGGCGGCACGCGCGGCGACATTCACGATGCACCCGCTTCCTTGCCTGAGCATCACGCGCACGGCAGCGCGCGCCAGGACAAAGCCGGAACGCACATTCAGCGCGAGCATGCGGTCCAGATCGGCGGCGTCGGCAAGCTCCCAGAGTTTCACGCCACCGATATACCCACCGACCGTGTTGACCAGTGCGTGCACGTGGCCGTGGCGAGCCACCACTCCATCGATGAATTGCTTTACCGAGGCTTCGTCTGTGACATCGAGCTGCTGACCATCGAGAGAGCCCGCATTTTCACCCGCAGCTGTGCTCAGTGCAGCGAACTCTGCCTGGCTGCGGTAGGGAACAGCGACCGTGTCCCCTTCATTCAGGAAGGCGAGACTTACGGCACGTCCTAAACCTCCGGCGCCGCCTGCGACGATGACGATCTTGCGGATGCGCTGTGAAAAAGAGCTGGATGGCATGGTTTTCCCTTCCGGCAAGTGTATGTGGCGATGGAGTGGAGCGAGAAGAGCTTGTCACAAGAGCTGCCGCGTTTCAAGGAATCGGCGGGCCCATGCCGGAGCGGCAGCAAAGAGAATCAACGGCTTCGAACTTCGATGGAGGAGAACTAGCTTTTCCTACGCATTTGTGCACCGGCAATTTGTTGTAGAGCAGCGGCGTAGGCTTTCATTCTCGCAGGAATCGCATGGCTGCGAACGAACTGGCCCTCCTTGCGGCACTCAATTAATCCTGCGTCTTGCAGCACTTTCAGATGATGTGAAATGGTGGCCGCCGTGAGCCCGCGCTCGGAGACAATCTGGCCACACGTCAGTTCCGGGCTGGCGGAAATCGCCTCCAGGATCATCAGGCGCGTTTCGTCGGCCAGCGCTTTGGATATCTTTTCGACTTCCGCACGATCCATCACGGCTTCTCCGCTGGGTAAGTGCTACGAGGTCAATCTCCTACGAATTATCGCACCTCGGGGCAAAAACCTGAATCCGAGTACTTAGATGCTCATCTAAATATCTCGACGCAGGCAATTCAGGAACCCGGCAAAGCGGACTTTGAGAAGTGAAAAGGAGAACTTCGATGAAGAGATTCGAGGGGAATGTGGCGGTGGTGACAGGCGGCAACAGCGGGATTGGTCTTGCGGCAGCGCAGAGGTTTGTCCAGGAGGGCGCCAAGGTGGCCATTTCGGGCCGCAGCCAAAAGACGCTGGACGAGGCGCAAAAGATTCTTGGCAAGGACGCGCTTGCGGTGCAAGCGGACGTCTCAAGGCTCGCGGATATTGACAAGCTTTACGCCGCTGTCGGCGCAAAGTTTGGGAAGATTGATGTTCTTTTCGTGAACGCAGGAATCGGCAAATTTGGGCCATTTGCGGACGTCACGGAGCAGGATTTCGACGAAACCTTCGACGTGAACATCAAAGGCGCTTTTTTCACGATTCAAAAGGCATTGCCGCTGTTGAACGATGGCGCGTCGATCATACTGAATACAAGTGTTGTGGATGAGTTGGGGAACCCCCTCGGAACCGTTTACTCGTCAACCAAGGCTGCGCTGCGTTCGCTGGCGCGAACTACAGCGGCGGCTTTGCTCGATCGCAACATCCGTGTGAACACTGTGGCACCGGGACCGATTGAGACACCGATTTTCAGCCGGGACGGGAACCTTGCCGCCGCGAAAGACACTTTCCGGGACTTGGTGCCAATGAAGCGCTTGGGTAGACCAGAAGAGGTCGCTTCAACGGTCGCATTTTTGGCGTCGAGCGACGCTTCGTATATTACGGGAGTCGAAATCAACGTCGATGGCGGCCTCGGGCAGATTTGAGATTTGCCGCGCCATTCGGATCCGCGGGAGTGGCCGGCCGCCTCGGTGCCGGCCGGCTCCTCTGGCTTAACGGAGCATCAAAACCGAGGGCACGGTCTCGTTCTTGTCTACAACGCAGACAGACCGACCACATCGTGCCGGTGTGACGAGCGTCACTGTGGATATGAGCACGCCGGGCGATGCTACGATAGACGTGGAACGTGGTGCGGACACGGGCCGTGGGCCGCAAACGTCCGCTCGGAGGACCGCCATGAAAACCAAGAAGACAGGCGGAAAGAGCCGGGGGCCTGCGCGACGGGCACTTGTGGGCCGCAAGATGCGACAGGTTCCCAGACGCAAGGCTGTGACTGAAGAGGCAGCGCAAATTCATCAAAATATTTACGCGTCGGAATTGAAACGGGCGTAGCTGCAAAAAGCCCGCAGAACTGGCAGCGGATACCGCGTTGTGAAATCGTTCGTGGAGGTTTGCTCTTGGGCGTTCCACGGTTCGCGGCGTTTCGGGCTATAGCGGCGTTTCGGGCTATAGTCGAGCCGACGGTCTTCTCCGCGCTGGAGACGAACCATGAACGCCAGTTCGCATGAAGTGGCCGAGCGGATTCGCTCCGCGGAAACGCCGGCCGTCACTGGATTGAGTTCTGCCGAAGCGGCCGAACACCTTTCACGATTTGGACCGAATGAGGCCGTGGCCTCAAACGGCGCTTCAGGCTTCGTGGAATTCCTGCTGCTGTTTCTGAATCCTCTTGTCGTAATCCTTCTGATCGCTAGCGTGGCGTCGTTTGCCTTGGGTGACAAAACAGACGCCATTATCATTCTGGTGATCGTGCTCCTGAGCATTTCCATCAACTTTCTCCAGAGTTACCGTTCGCAAAGGGCAATCGACCGACTTCGCGAAGGAGTGACAAGTACGGCGACCGCGTTGCGTGATGGGAAATGGGACGAGATTAAGCGGCGAGAAATTGTTCCGGGCGATATTGTCCGGCTCTCAGCCGGAGACCTGGTTCCAGCGGACGCGAAGCTGCTGGAATCGCGCGATCTTTACGTCCAACAGGCCGCGCTTACCGGCGAATCCTTGCCGTCGGAAAAGGACGCGCGAGCGAAGAGCGACGGCAGCGGACCGGACTCGCCATGCCTTGTGTTTTTGGGAACTTCCGTCGTGAGCGGAACGGCGATCGCCGAGGTTCTGGCGACTGGCCCGCGCACGCAGTTCGGCTCGATTGCTAACCAGTTGCGTCGCCGGCCGCAGGAAACAGAGTTCGAGCGAAGCATGAGGCATTTCGGGCTCTTGATTACGCGGGTGGTATTTTTCCTCGTTTTGTTCATTGTGGTCGTGCGCGTGGCAATGCATAAGGACGCGTTCGAATCGTTTCTCTTCGCGGTAGCTTTAGCCGTGGGGCTTACACCGGAATTCCTGCCGATGATCAGCACGGTAACCCTCGCGCGCGGGGCGGTGCGAATGGCGCGCGCACAGGTTGTGGTGAAGCATCTGCCTGCCATCCAAAACCTTGGGACGATCGACGTCTTTTGCAGCGACAAGACGGGAACGCTCACGACGGGGCAGATGATCCTGATTTCTCACGTGGACTATCTTGGCAGTCCGTCCGAGCGCGTGCTTGAGCTTGGGTATGTGAACAGCAAACTCGAGACGGGAATTAAGAGCCCGCTGGACCTTGCGGTGCTGAAGTGCGAATGCCCGGAAACCAGTGAATTCTCCAAATGCGACGAAATTCCTTTCGATTTCGAGCGGCGAAGACTTTCCGTAGTGGCGGAAACGAGAAATGACGGCGCGTCACGCACGATGATCACGAAAGGCGCGCCCGAGGGGATTTTTCCGTGCTGCTCTTGGTGCGAGGCCGACGGACACATTGCGCCGTTCGGCTCGGATGAGTTGGAGCGCAGCCGAAGAACGTTTGCCGAGCTGAGCGAGCAGGGATTTCGCGTGTTGGCGGTCGCTTACCGGACTATTGAGGAGCGCGCCGCGTATTCATCCGCAGATGAAACGGGACTGACTTTTGCCGGCTATCTCGCATTTTCCGATCCGCCAAATCCAGATGCAGCCGAGTCGCTCGCTTCGTTGAAGCGAGATGGCGTCGAGGTAAAGATTCTGACGGGCGATAACGAGCTCGTGGCGCGGCACGTCTGCAGGCAAGTCGGGCTGCAGGAGCCGACGATTTTATCGGGCGAAGAACTCGATCATACGAGCGATGCGGCCTTGCTGCACCTGGCTGACGAAACAACCGTTTTTGCCCGTGTTTCGCCGATGCAGAAGCACCGAATCATTCAGGCGTTAAGGCTACGCGGGCACGTCGTGGGTTATATGGGCGACGGCATCAACGACGCGCCGTCGCTGCATGGGGCGGACGTGGGGATTTCGGTATCATCTGCCGTCGACGTGGCGCGGGATGCTGCCGACATCATTTTGCTGCAGCCTGGTTTGAAGATTCTGCACGAGGGGATCGTTGAGGGGCGGCGCGCGTCTGCAAACGTGATGAAGTACGTGCTCATGGGAACGAGCTCGAACTTCGGCAACATGTTCAGCATGGCGGCGGCCTCCGTTTTTCTGCCGTTCTTGCCGATGCTTCCCACACAGGTGTTGCTGAATAACTTTCTCTATGACACGGCGCAGATCACGATTCCCTCCGACCGCGTCGACGAACGGTACACTCGACGCCCGCGGCGCTGGGACATGACGCTGATTAGAAACTTCATGATTTTCATCGGGCCGATCAGTTCGCTTTACGATTTTCTGACGTTTTTCGTGCTGCTGTATTTTTTCCATGCCGGGCAGCGTGAGTTTCATACCGGTTGGTTCGTCGAGTCGCTAGCGACGCAAACGCTCGTTCTTTTTGTGATTCGAACAATGGGAAATCCACTGAAAAGCCGGCCGAGCACGCCGCTTGCGATCACGACGACTCTCGTCGCCGCCGTTGCTTGCGTTCTTCCTTTCTTGCCCTTTGCGACGTTACTCGGATTTGCTCCGCTGCCGGGCCCGTATTTTGCATTCCTCGCGATCTCAACGGCGACTTACCTTCTGCTCGTTGAATTCGCTAAGCGCCGGCTCTTCGCCCGGGCTGACCTCTGAAAAGCCCCCTCGGGACGAGGCGTGGCTCACGGATAGGCTAAGGACCCGATCGAAGAGAGGCTATGAACCGCAGGTTTCCTCTGCGGTCGCTAAGCTGCCTTGCGCGGTAAGTTGGAATCATGGCAAAACCAAAGGCCGCCCGACTGAAAAGCGAGTCGGGCACTACAAAAGCAAACCCGCGTGGGCAAGTGAAACAAGTTTAAGTGCTACGAAGAGGAATGTTCGGCGCAGGACTTGGCGCGGTCGAGGAGCAGTTGGCGCTCGCGCGTGTTGCGCGTGAGGGCGGCGGCTTTTTCGAATTCGGCACGAGCTTCGTCGAAGCGGCCGAGTTTGCTGAGCAGGTCGCCGCGCACGCTTGGCAAGAGATGGTAGCTTTTGAGCGACGGTTCCGCTGCGAGACGATCGACGATTTCGAGTGCGGCGGCCGGGCCATTCGCCATTGAGACGGCGACGGCGCGATTG